>NZ_JBALOX010000216.1:0-4132 GCF_036965165.1 Bacillus sp. JJ1521
GCTTTTAAAAAGTTTCAATTTCATTAAATACTGAAAGGTGTCCTACGTCAGCAAGCAATTTTATTACAATAGTGACACCATTTTTTCTACCTCCTTATTCTGCACAGCAATTTCCTCTTTTTTACTCAATTTAACTCTCCCTTTATGAAAAAATTTCCCCATAAAACCCGTTACTTGTCAGCTAATAGCTGAATTTTGAAGATATTTGTAATACCTGCGCGGTCGGTGACAAGTGTGATTGAAATCAAATCACCTTCTGACAAATCAGAAAGCTGGATAACAGCATCCTGCCGATATATACTCACTTCTCCCCATACATCATATTGAAACTCACCTCGATAATTCTCATCATTGAGGGAAATACCTTCAACCAATAAAGAGTTCTTGCCAACTTCTTTTACTTCTGCATAGAATGTCTGAATATCAGAATGCGACATCACCCATGCATCTTCATCGTAATCTTTATAGGCATTAACATATCCCACAAAATAGCTAATCAATATGCTAATGAGTAAAACGATTATGGTCATAACAATAGCGACTCTATATGGAGGAACCATTGAAGTACGCTTGCCCTCGGTTGCTCCTAAAGCCTTATTGATATGCCGTTTATAGACTTGAAAATAAACAATAACGGTAGCGACTAATATAATTTGAATTGCAAATAGTGCGAGAAAATAAATAGGAAAAACCATGTAATCGCCTCCTCTATATTCCGAAATATTGTTTGAAAATGTAATAATAGCTTCTTGTTACATCAACACTTTTACCATTAGTCATTGTAAGGATAAACTTCGACGAAAGAGTAGGTGTAATTCGTTTAACCTTATTTCTTGCAATTACAACAGAGTTACTTATACGCAAAAATTTTGTAGGATCAAGCAAACTGACAATTCGGTATAGTCGGTCGGTAGCTTGATATAGTGCTTCTTGCGTTTGTACCTCAACTGCATGACCGAACGATTCGATACAAACAATACCCTCTACCGATAAAATGATCCGCGCATTTGTTCCTTTTTCTCTCACAGTCAGATTATCAATGAAGCTGTTGGTTTCACTTAATACCAAGTCGGCAGTATCATCTATTTCAATTCCTCGTTCTTCGAGTGCAGATTTGATTTCAGCATAACGCTCATTCGTAATATCAAGTTTAATTTTCAAATTGCAACCTCCTTTCGTTCATCGTGATACATAGCCACGTTTCAAAAGTAGTATAACAATCGTATTTTCATATTTCCATATAAATGGAACACTTTACAGATATAGCCACGTAGATTACACACCTTTTGGTTGAACAAGTAAAAATGGCTGCCGATAAGACAACTATATCTTGAACCAACATCTAGTGAGTAAAACTACTTCAGCTGGGTAGTATATGTTTGAGATGGTGTACTTTCATCATCAGCATATTCCCCATTAATAAAAAAGGAAGTGAATAGATGAATCAGAGTAGCGAACGCAATAACGTTGGTGGAAATGTAGAAGAAAGTGGCAACAATCAAGATGCGAGTGACTTTGGTGAAGTAGCAGGTACCATTAATGGAGCCGTTACGGGTGCTATGATAGGTGCTCCATTTGGACTATTTGGCGCTGTAGTAGGCGGTGTTTCAGGCGGTGCTATTGGTAACCAGATTGTAGAGGGGGCTAATCTCGATGACAAAACAGCTTCCAAAAACCGTGATGAAAGCAATAATAACTCTATTAATAAGTAGCAGGCACTTTACAAAAATGTATTTGTGTTAATCTCACCAAAAAAAGACAGTCAAAGAGACAGTCTTTTTTTCACTAAAGCACCTATTCGTTTAATAAACTTCTTGCATCATTCATCCAGTCGTGTTCTGGAGTTGATATGAATTTTTTCGCTAGTACAATTAACCCACTTAGAATGCTTTTCGCTGGTAAATGATATTGGTAATCCCCCAAGAAATAACATAGACTACCATGATACCAAGTGTCGCTCCTGTATATAAAGCCGGGACGGATAAATTATCAATAAAATCAGTTATTACGGTTAAATGTTCAGCTAAAAACAACACAATAGACGGTCCTATACCTGCTAAAATGAGAAAGCTAATCATTACAACCGGAAAAATATAGCCTGGTTTAAATATATAAAATAATGGAAAGGTAAACGCAGCAAATAATAAGAATAAGCTACAGCCAATCGCAATGTCAGTCATCGTAAAAGGTTTATTGAAAGCAAATAATGTTAAACTTGTCACCCCGATTGCTAAAACCATATAAATTACAGCACCAAGATAGCGTGATGCGATAATTTCCGTACGTGTGTAAGGTAAGGAATTTAATAATATGTTTGTCTCTACTTTTTCATCGTAAACATAAGTGTTAAAGGGAATAATAAGACTGGAAACGAGAAAAATCAAAGCTGGATTTGAATCCATCATGATAAAGAATCCGATAAAAGGAATAAAGAGTAATAGCTGCCTTTTCTGTAGTATGACATCACGTCTGATTAAATTAAACATGGTGTATTCCTCCTTTCAAGTAATACATGATATCTTCCAGAGAGGCGTGATCAATGGCAACTGAGTCTCCGAAGATATTTTTCACTGCTTTAGTATTATCCGTTAATGCTTCAAATCCTGTTGATGCACGATGAACATGAATAAAAGCCTTTTCAGTGTCTCTATCAAGAAGATCCAATCCTCCTTTAACGAGCGCATAGTTTTCAGCTACGTCGTGAATGGACTGATTAAATACTAATTCCCCACTCTGAATAAAAGCTATATAATCTGCGATACGGTCTAAATCTGTTGTAATATGCGTAGAGAAAAAAATGGTACGATTTCCATCAATCATTAATTCCTGTAAAAGATCCAACAGCTCTCGTCTAAAAATGGGGTCTAAGCCTGCTGTTGGCTCGTCCATAATGATCAGCTCTGCATGATGTGATAGTGCTATCGCCAATGATGCCTTCATTTGCATCCCTTTCGAGAAAGTTTTCATTGCTTTATTAAGCGGTAATTCGAATTTTTCAACATATTGATAAAATAGTGTATCATCCCAGTGTTTGTAAGCTGGTGCTACAATGCGTTTTATATCTTTTAAGTTCAGCCCTTCAAAAAACACATTGCCATCGTACACAAACCCAATGCGCTCCTTAATCGCCTTCTCATGTTTCATGTAATCCAACCCGAAAAGCTTAATTTCCCCAGCATCTGGTCTTAATAAATTCATCATCATTTTTATCGTTGTCGACTTACCAGCACCATTTGCTCCAATGAACCCCGTTACAAAGCCTTGCTTCACTTGTAAATCAATATTTTTAATGGAAAAACCTTTAAACTTTTTCGTTACATTTGTAAATTTAACCACATTCTCCATTCATTTCACTCCTCATATAAAATCTTTAATAAGTGCTGCAGTTCATCAAGTGACAAGCCAATTTCTCTGCTATTCGTTATGACCGCACTCAGTTGCTCCTCAATGACCTTCAACTTCTTCTCTTTTATAATCTCTAAATTTTGCTCTGCAACAAAAGACCCTTTTCCGACAATGGAATAGATAAAGCCCGCCTTCTCCAATTCCTCATAGGCACGCTTCGTCGTTATAACACTAATTTGCAGTTCTTTTGCGAGGTTACGCATGGAAGGTATTGCTGCCCCCTCCTGTAGTTCACCNNAATTTGACTCGTAATTTGTTCATAAATCGGTTCCTTTGAACTGTTGGAAATAATTATTTGCATGCCAATCCCTCTTCTACTTTTTTGTAAACATACTTGAAATAATGTCCTGTACCTCTTGTTTGAAACAATAGCAATAACGTGAATTGTCATCGAAGACCAATTTACATATAATTACCCACAACATTATATAATGTATATATACTATAATCACATTATATACACACATTAATCCTTCTGCAACCATTTTATTTGAAACTAATGAAAATATTATATATACCAGCCATAAAACAATAGAACAGAAGCCTGAACAAGCATAATTACAATAAAGCTTCAGCTATCTAAAAGAGGATATATTATTCATTTCTAACTATTTGATTAAATTAGCACCTTCAGCTTTGAAATAACAAATAGAAAGAGCATATTTTGATAAAAGTTTTATCAAAATATGCCCTTATTAGATTTGAAAGATAATAAAATACTTGATTA
>NZ_JBALOX010000217.1:0-1381 GCF_036965165.1 Bacillus sp. JJ1521
CAGTCAATTTTTCTTTTGATCGTTCATTGTTATACCAGTAGATATAATTTTCTATTTTTCTTTTTAAATCATCATAGCTTACTAGTTTTTCCCCGTTATACATTTCTTGCTTTAAAATGCCAAAGAAATTCTCCATTGAGGCATTGTCCGCGCAGGTTGCCTTACGTGACATGCTTTGGAATACTTTATTTTTCTTTAATGTTTTCACCCACTGGTTGTGCTGGTAATGCCAGCCTTGATCCGAATGGATGGTAGTACGATAGAATGCGTGATTCTTTATGATCTCAATCGTTTCGTTTAAAGGTTCCATGACAAGATCTAATGTTGGACGTTTATTGATTCCAAACGAAATAATTTCTCCATTATAAAGGTCAAGGATGGGGCTTAAATACAACTTCTCTTCGCCTAGACATTTGAATTCTGTAATGTCAGTTACTAATTTTTGAAGAGGAATAGGTGTATTAAAACGGCGGGATAGACGGTTTTTCGCTACCTTTCCAACCTTCCCCTTATAGGAATTGTATTTCCGAGATTTCCGCATAAATTTTACACATTTCAATCCTAGTTCCCGCATAAGTCGATACACTTTTTTATGATTAACACAATGTCCTAATTTCTTTAATTCCTTTGTGATTCGTTTATAACCATAGCGTTCATGAAACTTTTTAAATAGGTGGGTGATGAGTTCTTTTAGTTCCGAGTCCGGATCTTCTTTCCCTAAATTTTTCACATGATAATGATAGGTTGCTTCAGGAATGCCCACAACAAGGAAAATATCCTTTAATCGGAATCCTTCTTCTTTGAATTCGAATGCCAATTTTGCTTGTGCTTTTCGAGGAAGACATTCGGATTTTCCCGAAAAGCTCTCAGCTTTTTTAAGTAAGCAATTTCTAATCTCAATAGTTCATTCTCACGTTCTAACTCTGCTTCACGTGTTAACTTATTTTTTTCTTTTTTCGTTTGTTTATTGGTATTGGGTTTCTTAAACATAGAAGGTCGCCCCTTTGGTTTTGGTTTTAGGCCTTCTACTCCTTTTTCATTAAACTCTTTCATCCAGCGATTAATTAAAGAAGGATTGTTTAATTTAAATTGATTAGCAGTTTCCAGATAAGAAGCGCCTGTCTTTTTCATAAATTGTATCGTATCTAATTTAAATTGAACAGAGTATGCTTCCTTCCGTGTTCGTCGTTTTAATCCTTCAATCCCTTGAGTTTTATAGGCTCTTACCCAATTTTTTAAAGGTGTTTCAGATGGCAAGTTGTATTTCCTCGCCAATCGTTTGTATCCAAGATTTCCATTCAAATATTCGGTAACAAGCTTTATTTTAAATTCCTCACTATATTTGGCCATAAAAACACCCCCAAAAGTTAGATTTACTACT
>NZ_JBALOX010000218.1:0-3910 GCF_036965165.1 Bacillus sp. JJ1521
CATTATTAGTGGACTTTAATATGTCTTGTAAGGAATTAATTAAAAATTCGTTTTATTTATCAATTACAAGACCTGCTCCTCCTATCATTTTATTGCTTTTTATAAGTATTATTGTTTTTATTTGTACATTCATTCAGTTTCTACCTATTTTGTGCGCATTTAGTATGATTAGTTTTATAAATTACTATATTTGTAAAAGAACATTATCTAAGGTTAAAAATATTGCTATTTAAATAAAGGAGTTTGTATATGAAAATAGTATATTTACCACTTGATGAGAGACCGTGTAACCTTGTATATCCACAACAGTTAGCTGATGCTGCAGATGTTCCCCTTTATGTACCAAGTATATCCTGGATTGAGATTACGAAAGGATATGGTCGGAACCGAGGATGGTCTAGCCAAGTTTCCTTATATAAGGGAGTCGAGAAGAATTAAAGCCGAGTTTACTGTACTCGAGCAGCATGTTAGTGCTGAAATCCGCGGGGAAGAAGGAATTGCCAATTTCCCTGATTCTGATGGAATCGGTTGGTATTATTTAGACTTACACCCTACAGTTATTACAAACACAACTTGTTTTGTGCCAAGCTATCCTTTTCAAATTCCACTAGGAAGTCTCCTACCGATTAGGATGAATAATCTTCTACCTGCTTGCAAAAACATAGGAACCACACATATAACGAATGGATGCTTTCGATTACATCCCGTGGAGTGGAATATCGTCGAAACGGTTGGATATCTTGTTAACTTTTGTCTTGAAAGAGGATTAAAACCTCGTGAGGTTCGAAATAATCATGAAGTGCTAAAAGAATTTCAGCAAATGTTAGTCAGTCATGGAATTGAATTAGACTGGCCAAGGATCGTAGGGGCAATTACTAACAAAAAAGAGGAATAGACATGAAATATGTAAGTTCTTCGTACATTTTAATAATTGGCCAAATTTACTTGTAAGGGGGTTTTTAATTGCTTCCATATCGCTTACTCGCTTTAGATTTAGACGGTACCACTTTAAATGATAAAAAGGAAATTACTCCAACAACTAAATACTGGATTAAAAAAGCAGTTGAGAATGGGGTCATTGTTTCCATCGCTACAGGTAGAGGTCGACAATCTGTAGAAGCGTTTAGAAAGGAATTAGCTCTTACTTCTCCGATGGTGTTTTTAAATGGTGCCGAAATTTGGAAAACACCAGACGAGTTACTTGAAAGACATTATTTAATTACTCAAGACATACTCAGACTACATCAACTCGCTACGCAAACAGGCTCCTGGTTTTGGGGCTTTACTGAAGACCGACTAATTAGAAAACCCGAATGGCAGGATGAATATGTAAATGGAAATTGGATGAAATTTGGTCTATTAAATGATAATTTGTCTTTAATCAAAGAACTGAAGGTTGAACTAGAAAGTTGGGGCTATCTTGAAATTACACAGTCAGCAGAAAACAATATTGAGATTTCTAGAAAAGGGATTACAAAGGAGTATGGAATTCGTAAGGTTTGCAGTTTACTAGATGTAGCATTAGAAAGTGTAATGGCAATCGGGGATAGCTTTAATGACTTGAAGTTAATTAACTCCGTTGGTTTAGGTGTTGCAATGGAAAATGCGGCTGTTGAGGTCAAGAGTGCTGCAGATATGATCACCTCCTCAAACGAAAAGGACGGGGTAGCGAAAGCAATATGTCAATACCTTTTCGAAATCGATTACAAGTAAAATCTCGTAAAAGTATGCGGTATTAATAGGATCTTTTCTAAAGTAAATTCCATATTTGAAGACAACTTGTTGTTCTACATTCAAAATACCCTAATAAAATTGTAACATCATCTTAGAAAAATTCGTTAGGAGTGGGGTTTTGAAAAAGGCTGATCAATTTATCATTCATGCAGACAGAGCAAGTGTATATTCCGTATTTATGGATCCAATGAAATTGGGTCCATGTTTCCCAGGTTGTAAAGAGGTTAAACAATTGAGCCCAACTAAATATGAAACATTAGTTGAGGTGAAGGTTCAATTTGTCCCTATAAAAATTCAGGGAGTAGGGGAGCTAAAAGAGTCCATTGAAAATGAAAAAATTGTCGTTGAAATGAAGGGGAAACCTGTTTCACTAGCGGGGTCTTTTACAAATACCCTTACGGCAAACCTAAAGACCATTGAAACCGATAAAACACTAGTCGAATATGAAATGGATTTTGAAATGACAGGCAAATTAGCCAAGGTTGGAGAGCTTTTGATGAAGGGGTCCAGCAATAAACAATCAGAAGAGTTTATGAAAAACGTAAAGGAATTGTTCCAGCATTCGTAATAAGAGCTTAATGGCCAATAGCAAAAATCTCAACCGCAAAAAGGAGATTAGTAGACAAAACTCTACTAATCTCCTTCTTATTATATCAGGCTTTCGAAGGACTCCTGCACGATACGCTCCGGATGTGAATAGATGTTTAGCTTGCCACCGCGGATAAAGCCAACTGCAGTAATATTGAGTTCCTCCGCCATTTTGATCGCTAAATCAGTAGGTGCTGACTTTGATAGCACAATGCCAACACCGATTTTTGCGGCCTTTAACAAGACCTCTGAAGAAATTCTTCCACTAAATACAATCACCTTATCACGGACTGGAATTTTATTCATGATGCAATATCCGTATATTTTATCAAGGGCATTATGTCTGCCAATATCAGTTCGGTTCACAATCATTTCGTTTGGTGTGCAGAGTGCAGCGTTATGGACACCGCCTGTATCTTGAAAGACAATACTATTTTGCTGCATTTCGTTCATTAAAGTAATGCATTCTTCTGGTGTTAGCGTAATGGTTGATGTTGATGTTTTTGCCGTTTTTGCATCATTTACAAAGTAGAATTGCCTACCTTTCCCACAGCAGGAACCGATAAAACGCTTTGAATAATATTCCTGGCTTGTTGTCACTTCTGTGGTCGTATCAACATATGCATAACCTTGGCCTTCGTCAATATGGAGACTCTTAATTTCGTCACGAAAGCGAATAACACCTTCCGAAGCCAAAAAGCCAATCACAAGTTCATCTAGCTCTGATGGGGTACAAACCATAGTCGCAAATTCCTGTTGGTTCAAAATGATGGTCAAAGGAAATTCGACGACGATCTGATCTTCTTCGTCAATTAATTGACCACCTTCAAATTTGATAATTCCTTTTCGAACGGTAATAGAATCCACAATCTATACACCTCACTTTTCATTCAAACTCAGCATGGATGCTGATCCCTAATTAATTACTAATATATAATCATACTTTTTTTGGAAAAACAACTATGAATTTTTTCATAACTCTAAATAATTTCATGAAAAGCTATTGTATTATTTTGCTAGTTTTGATACTATCGTAACATATAGTTCACAATATTGACACACTTTTGTCACAGGATAGCGAACCTGTCTCTGCTGCAAAGGTGGAATGTTGAAAACGATTACTGTTAATTTTGTAGTAGCGATCCTGCTAAGGAAATTAACCGTCATCATCCTTTTTATGCTGAATCAGGCATAGGGCTGCTGGCGGTTTTTTGTTGTTTAAAAAGGTTACTGCAAAATGAACACCAAAACTTCAAAATAAAGGAGAGATGAAATGGAAAAGACAAAAAATCGTTGGCTGATTGCAGCCTCAGCAGTGGGGATTCACTTGTCGATTGGTTCTGTTTACGCATGGAGTGTATTTACAAAGCCACTTCAATCGGAGTTTGGTTGGGATTTAACCGACATTAGCTTGACCTTTAGTATCGCAATTCTTTTCTTAGGATTATCCGCAGCCTTCCTAGGGCATTTCGTTGAAAAATACGGCCCACGTGCATCAGGTATTCTTGCTGCCATTTTCTTTGGTATCGGAATTACAGGCTCTGGACTTGCAATCACCTTAGAATCACTGCCATTATTATATTTATTC
>NZ_JBALOX010000219.1:0-1681 GCF_036965165.1 Bacillus sp. JJ1521
TTCCGTTCCTTGGAAAAGGAAACCACTTTTCCGGCGTGCAAAATCGTCTGCTCACGTATCAACTACATACGTTCCGCTACTCAAAACTGCTCCGCCTCGAACTTTCGACGCACAGGACGTGCTAGTGTCGACAATGCCACAGGACGTGGCGTTCTTGTCGACGGGTCCTTTTCATCCTCCTTTTTGAACTCTATATTTAAAGAACAACTACATAGTTTCTAAATACTTGAACTTGCTTTTTACGCGAAAAAAGTAGAAAATAAGAATAATATAGTTTTTTCCTGAAATGAAAAAGTTCTTACAGATTATACAATTCACGAACTGTGCCACGAGAGAAAACAGGTGGATTTTTACACTAAAAACCTTACTAGGAGAGGATGTAATGACTGTTCAAGAGAGCAATGAAACAAAAGACTACCAAGTAATCGCAGATATCGAAAAATCTCTTCGTTTTATTTCCGGATTAATCAAACAAAAAGGCCGTGAAATCTTAAGTAACTTCACAATTACAACACCACAATTTATTGCCCTACAGTGGTTGCTTGAACATGGAGACATGACAATTGGTGAATTATCAAATAAAATGTTTTTAGCATGCAGCACAACAACCGATCTTGTTGATCGAATGGAAAAAAACACTCTTGTTATGCGGGTAAAAGACCCAAAAGATCGTCGTGTGGTTCGAATTCATTTACTTGAAGAAGGAGAACGTATCATTGAAGAAGTAATTAAAAAAAGACAAGATTATTTACATGAAATCATGGAAAACTTTTCCGATGAAGAAGTTATCCAACTAGAACAAAGTCTAAGAAAATTACATCAAGAAATGCGAGTAGAATGAGGCGAAACGTTTGAAAAGACCAATCGGTATTATTGATTCCGGGGTGGGCGGGTTAACCGTTGCTCGGGAAATAATTAGACAATTACCAAATGAAGAAATCATATATTTAGGTGATAACGCAAGGTGTCCGTATGGACCAAGACCTACAGAAGAAGTTCGTCAGTTTACATGGGAGCTGACGAATTATTTATTGTCACACGATATTAAAATGCTTGTCATCGCCTGTAATACGGCAACTGCCCTTGTATTGGACGAAATCCAAGCTGAGCTCTCCATCCCTGTAATCGGAGTAGTATCCCCAGGGGCAAGGACTGCATTAAAGGTTACAAAAAATAACTACGTCGGTGTTATCGGAACAATCAATACTATTGAAAGTGGAGCTTATGAAGATGCACTAAAATCAATTAACAATCAAATCATTGTCGAAAGTCTTGCATGCCCCCGATTTGTTCCAATTGTCGAGGCAGGCGAGTTTGTTGGTCCCGAGGCGGAACAAATTGTAGCCGAATCTCTTGAGGCTTTACAAGGCAAAGAAATCGACTCCCTGATCCTTGGTTGTACCCATTATCCACTCCTTCGTGATACCATTCAAGCTTATCTTGGAGATAGTATCAAGCTTATCGACTCCGGCGCTGAAACAGCACGCGAAGTCAGCACTGTATTATTCTATAGTGGATTATTAAATAAAAAGGCAAGGAAAAAGAATCACCTGTTCCTCACAACAGGCGAAAAAGAAATTTTCCAAAAAATTGCAACCAGCTGGTTTGAAAAACCAGTTTATAATGTGAAATCAGTAAAGTTATAGTAAAAGAAAGTCCCTGAGGGTGGTTACCCCTAAAA
>NZ_JBALOX010000220.1:0-4136 GCF_036965165.1 Bacillus sp. JJ1521
TGTGGCAACGTCTTTATGACCCACCTCGTGTTGGCCAAAAAAATCTGGGCGCAAATACGCCTTGTCGTTTTTGATTTAAATTTTCAGGGAGAAGAGGATTCTTATGTTGGCGGTCATAACCGCAGGACTAGCACCTGGACTTGCGTTATTAAGTTATTTTTATTTAAAAGATAAATATGAAGCAGAACCGATTGTGATGGTTTTTCGTATATTCGTTTTTGGGGCCCTTTTGGTGTTTCCGATTATGTTTATTCAATATGTGTTAGGGGTAGAAGAGGTATTTTCCCATACTCTTTTACAAGCCTTTTTATCTGTAGGCTTATTGGAGGAGTTTTTTAAGTGGTTTATCCTTTTTTATACCGTATATCAACATATTGAATTTGATGAACAATATGATGGAATCGTATATGGTGCTTCCTTGTCCTTAGGATTTGCAACTTTGGAAAATATTCTTTATTTATTTGCAAATGGGGTCCAGTTTGCGGTGGGCCGAGCACTTTTACCGGTCTCAAGTCACGCCTTATTTGGTGTGATAATGGGGTTTTATCTCGGTAAGGCTAAATTTTCAACGAAGGAAGAGAAAAAATGGATATTTATTTCCTTCTTGTTTCCATTTTTATTACATGGTTTTTATGATTACATACTGCTTTCAATGAAAAAATGGATTTTTATCATGGTACCATTTATGTTGTTCCTATGGTGGTTTGGATTACATAAAGTAAAAATTGCAAAACCTTAACCTGTCATTATTGGCGGGTTATTTTTTTATATGAATTAATAAGGTAATGGCGCGAGTCTTTCAGCTAGTAATATTTAATGTTTAATAGTGGTTACGAATGGGTAACTAGTATGTACAACAGCAAAATACAAAAAGGCTGTTATTAAAGGGTAAAATTATTAAAAATATTGAAAGGGTGACTAATCATGAAATACGAAAGAATTTTAGTAGCAATTGATGGTTCGGACGGAAGTAAACAAGCATTAGAATCTGCAGTTGAATTGGTGGGTAATAGCACTAAAAATCTAACCCTGATTCATGTTTTTAAAGGGAGCATGGTCACTCCTGTTTACGGCATAGCAGGTGTTGGTTATGTCAACCCAGAAATATTAGAGAACGAACTGCAAGAAACTAAAATGAACGAAAGAAGTCAAGGTGAAACCATACTAAGGAATGCCAAAGCAGAAGTTGAATCAAATAATTTAAATGCCTGTGTTAAGACGGAATTAATAGAAGGAGATGCGGCAAAAACCATTTGTGATTATGCTGAATTGAATCACATAGATTTAATTTTAATTGGGGAAAGAGGCCTTAGTGGGTTAAAAAAATTGGTGCTGGGAAGCGTCAGTAAAAAAGTTACATCTGATGCTGATTGCTCCGTTCTTGTTGTAAAATAAATGATAGTTGATTTATGCCTATTTTTATAGTTTTTAAGAATTAAGAAGGTTGCTCAAGATTGGGGTTTTATACCCCAATTATTTTTTTAAATTCATATCTTGTCTAACGCCCTAAAAAATGTCCAAGCAATTAATAATATTGCTTGGACATTTTTATTGGAAAGGTTGTGTGAGGGACTTTGCCCATTATTACTGCATTTTCTCGTTGTAGAATTTTACCGAATATAAAGCACCCTCATCAACCATATTGTTATCAGCTTGATCGTAGGGGTCGGGATGACCACCTTTTTCGATTGGGAGTCGCTCACTTTTTTCAAATACAGTTGGCTTGATCTTTCTTTTCAAATCACGTATAAAGCCCTCCGCTTTAATGCGATTAGGTTTGTTAGATANNTTCATTTTAAATTCCTCCTTTATCCAATTAGGAAATCAAGCTTCCATACTATCCTATTGTTCGGAATCTGGCGTGAGTTCGTCCACTGTCTTTAGCTCCGTGGCAGTTTTTGCCTGCTCCATTTCTTTCCCAAGTTTTTCGACTTCCTCCAAATTCTGAGCCATCGAACTATTATTAACATACTTTAATTTTTTCTTCTTCGCTTTTCCTCCTTTCCCTTTTAATACCCCGTTTTTTAAAAACAAAACATTTGTCTGTTTATTTAGAATCCTTCGGTATAATTTCACATACAACCGTCCATGCAATTTTAAAAAAAATTCAAAAAGAGATTTAGAATTCGGTTTAGCAGGCTTAATGCGCGTATGGCTGACGAAGCAGAATGATATGGAATGAATGAAAAAAATCTTAAAATTGAAACCCGAGAAGCGCCATTAAGTGAATTGGAACAAATTGAAATTAATTTACTGTTGGAGGGTGTTTATCAAAAATTTGGTTATGATTTTCGTAGCTACGTCCGAACTTCTTTAAGTAGAAGGATTTTCCATAGTATGAAGGCAGAAAGACTGCCGACTATCACAGCTTTATTGGAAAGAGTCCTACACGATCCGGCGTGTATGGAGCGATTATTGAATGATTTCTCCATCCGTGTGACGGAGATGTATCGGGATCCTCGTTTCTTTGCAGCGTTTCGTAGCGAGGTTGTGCCGATCCTACGGGACCTGCCGGAAATCCGGATTTGGCATGCTGGCTGCGCGACTGGGGAGAAGGTCTATTCAATGATTATCCTTTTCCTTGAAGAGGGGGTTGGCGGAAAAAACAAAAATCTATGCTACTGGTAAGAATGAAGAAGCGCTATCAGAGGAAGTAGTTTAATTTATCGCGGGACTCTGTAAATATGAAAAGGCTCAGTATTGAGCCTTTATTAAAATACCGAATTTGAACTGTTTAGTGTTTGCTATGTTCGCTTTACACTCCTCAGCAAAAAACTGAGGATGAACACGAGGATGATGGCGCCAATTAATGCGGGAATGATATAGAATCCACCAACCACTGGTCCCCATCCGCCGAAAATTAAGGATCCGAGCCATGCCCCAATAAAACCTGCTACAATATTTCCGAAAATGCCTCCTGGTATATCACGTCCAAGAATTAAACCTGCTAAATAGCCGATAATACCTCCGACAATTAATGACCAAATTAATTCCATTTTGCTATCTCCTTTCTGTTCGCAATTTCAACTACTTAATGACTTACCCGGAATTCAAATAAAATAAACCTTACATTCTTGTACAAAAAGATGTTTAAATTTTTTTAGAACGGTTATATAACATGCAAAGGAGGAGAATAAAATATGAAATATTCAAATCTAAGTTTTGAAAAATTAATTGGATCTCATCAAAGGGCAAGGCATAAGATAAGAGAATCAAAAACTTTGGAACAGGCTTTTGAGGATCCGATTATTCATCAAGAAATTAAAGGCAAACGGTCCTTTGTGCCTTTGAGCTTGAGTAAAGTGTGGAATTAGGTAAATTAGGAACTAATGGCACATGAAAAATCACTTCTTCACTTACCAGATTATCCGAGTGAACATTCCTTATTATATAAGTATGAAAAGTTGAATAACTAACTTTAAAAAACGACTAATCAATATTTAATCTGATTAGTCGTTTTATTCTTTCCTGAATCAAACCCCCACCAAAAATCATAATTCATATATTCAGTTCATTTTATTCTTTAAATACTTATGAATAAAATACCAGCCTCTACAGAAAATACTTGTAAGTATATATAGAAAATGGTTAGGGAGGTAATTGATTATGAACTTTAAAAAGTATTTGATGTTCCCCATCGTCCTTATCATGTTTGTTAGTGTGTTCATTGGAGGAACTACTAATAATGTTCAAGCTTTTTCTGAGCAGACTATTCAACGTGGTGCAACAGGTGACGATGTAATTGAGTTGCAATCAAGACTACAATATAACGGCTATTACCACGGCACCATTGACGGAGTTTACGGCTGGAGTACATACTGGGCAGTCCGAAATTTCCAGAAGTCATTTGGCCTTGAAGAGGTAGATGGATTAGTCGGTGACAAAACAAAAGCAATGATTAACCGCTTTACAAAGTATAATAAGCAATTTGTACACAACAATTTACGTAAAGGGAATCGTTTCACCCACTATGGCGGTGTTCCTTGGAGTATTCAATCAGCTCCGTCTGAACAGAATATCCAAAAAGCAAAAACGACAGCAGAGGCAAGACGTACTGAAATAGAAAAACAATTTACGGCAGAGCAAAAGCAGCCTCAGGCAAAGGCACCTGCAGCACAGCCAAAGCAACCGCAAGC
>NZ_JBALOX010000220.1:4187-7391 GCF_036965165.1 Bacillus sp. JJ1521
CCTGCACCACAGCCAAAACAGCCGCAAGCTCAGCCGAAGCAACCAGCTAAACAGCAACCAAAAGCAAAGGTTCAACAACAAGAAGAGGTACAATCACTAGGACCTGCAGCAGTTAATATGCCAGGTGGGTTTTCGCAAAATGATATTCAGCTTCTTTCTAATGCAGTATATGGAGAAGCGCGCGGTGAGCCATATATTGGGCAGGTTGCAATTGCGGCAGTTATATTAAATCGTATTAATAGTCCAACATTTCCAGATACAGTATCAGGTGTTATTTTTGAACCGCTTGCATTTACGGCGGTTGCGGACGGACAAATTTGGTTGACACCAAACGAACAGGCGAAAAAAGCTGTTATCGATGCGATCAATGGCTGGGACCCAACAGGCGGAGCAACCTATTACTTTAATCCAGCAACTGCAACAAGTAAATGGATTTGGGGAAGACCGCAAATTAAGAGAATCGGTAAGCACATATTCTGTAGATAGAATGGAAGGTGAGACAATTGTTAAGAGGAATATTAATTACTGTACTTACAATCGGTATTATCGGAACAGGGTATTGGGGCTATAAGGAGCACCAAGAGAAAAATGCCGTTCTAATTCAGGCGGAAAATAACTATCAACGTGCATTTCATAATTTAACGTATCATATTGACCTTTTACACGATAAGATTGGAACAACACTAGCCATGAATTCAAGAAATTCACTTTCTCCAACACTTGCAGATGTTTGGAGAATCACATCGGAAGCACATTCAGATGTGGGTCAATTACCGCTGGCACTTATGCCTTTTAACAAAACGGAAGAGTTTCTAAGCAATATCGGGGATTTTAGTTATCGTACTGCAGTTCGTGACCTTTCTAAGGAACCATTGTCAGATGAGGAGTATAAAACGCTTCAGCAGCTTTATAAAAATGCAGAGGATATCCAAAAGGAACTTCGAACTGTTCAACATCTTGCAATGGAGAATAATCTGCGTTGGATGGATGTTGAATTGGCACTTGCTTCAGGAAAAAAGCAGTCAGATAACACCATTATTGATGGCTTAAAAACCGTTGAAAAAAATGTAGCTGCTTATTCCGAAAGTGACTTTGGGGTGACACTTACAACGACTAAAAAAGATGGTGGGGAATTTCCGAATCTAGAGGGACCACAAATTAATGAGGAAAAAGCGAAAGAAATTGCGAAAAAGTTCCTCGGGTTAGAAGGTAACATCGAAATGAAGGTTACCGAAAATGGAGAAGGTTCACCAAACGGTTTCTATAGTCTCGAAATAAATGACCCTAAATCAAAAGTAAATACATTTATGGATATTACCAAAAAGGGTGGCATCCCTATATGGGTCCTTCGTAACCGTGAAGTTGCTAAAAGCACAATCAGCCTAAATGATGCATTTAATCGAGCACAAAAATTCCTAAAAGAGAATAAATTTGAAAACCTCGTGCTCTTTGAAAGTGCACAATATGATAATATTGGAGTATTTAATTTCGTTTCTTCGGTTGACGGAGTGAGGGTGTATTCAGATTCGATTAAGATGAAAGTAGCACTCGATGACGGAAATATTATTGGGTTTACGGCAAGGGATTATTTAATGGCTGGTAAAATTGAAACAGCCGGAAAACCGAAAATCTCAAAAGAAGAAGCAAGGAAAAATATTAACCCAAACCTTGAAATCATGGAGGATCGTCTCGCCATCATTACAAATGAACTTGATCAAGATGTCCTTTGTTATGAATTTTTAGGGTCGATCGATAACGATACGTATCGAATTTTTATCAATGCAGAAAATGGATTCGAAGAAAAAGTCGAAAAGCTTAAAAATGCTGAGCCAGTCTATAAAGGGATGAACAAATCTTAATCGATTCAAAAAGGAAAGCAATTTTGCTTTCCTTTTTTTGTGATGTCTAGCCAATCCGTCAAGAAGGATAAAGTGCATCCTTCTCGACGGCTTTTCTTATGCTTGTCGGACTTGCGCAGGACAAGGAAAGCTTCGGCGCATAATCATCGCACAAAGAAAATGCATTGCATTTTCAAGGAAGTGCTGACATCGACGTTTTCCAAAGGACTTGGCAGTATTTAGTCGATGTTCCTCTTTCAAGAGTGCTTGTGCTTTTCTAGTTATTCATGGTTTAATAAGAATACAGAAGAGTTTACAGAATGTTTAAGAAAGAGTGAACGGCCGTGTTGAAAATTGGGGATATGATTAATCTTGAACCAGCCATTAATCCGAATGGTGAAAAATATCGTTGCAGAGTAGTTGAAATAATGGAAAATAAGCTCTATATTGACTATCCAGTTAGCAACAAGACAGGGAAGACGGTTTATTTATTAAATGGGACACAGTTAAAGGCTTTTGTTGCAGGCGGTAGTACATCAGCTTATTTTTTTGATACAATTGTATTAGGAAGAGTAAAACAAAATATCCCGATGATTGTTCTTTCCTTTCCTGGAGAGAACAACATGTATAAGATTCAGCGAAGGGAATATGTCCGTGTTGATACACCAGTTGACGTTGCGATACATAGTTTAGATGGGGGATTCCAACCCTTTGTCTCAATCACTCGTGATATAAGTGCAGGTGGTGCAGCTATCATTCTACCGCATTCGAAGACACTTATTCCGGGAGTAGATATCCTTACACATTTCGTCCTACCAACTCTATCTGATGAGTATCACTATGTGACATTCAGAAGTGATGTAATCCGAATTGTCGAAGGTAAAAATGGCGAAAGAAATAAAGCTTCACTCAAATTTGTGGATATTGGCGAATCAGATCGTCAGTTATTAATTAAATTCTGTTTTGAAAGACAATTATTATTGAAGAAAAAAGGGATTCATGCAAGTGAAACTTAGAAAAAGTAGATCCCGATAGAATAAAATACACTAAATTTTTGCATACTAGTATTAAAATTTTCTTTAGGACAGGTATGCAAAATGAAAAATTTCGAACGTATTTTAATCAAGCTAGCTATTATTCAATTTATTTTTTTACTTGTTGCACAGGCGATTATCTTATATAGTCCATTAACCCCATATATCACGAGAATGATTGAATATGAGGGTGTCGACAAATCGGATACGACCAAAACAATTGAAACATTACTAAATAACAATTAAAATGAATTGCAGGGATTCCCTGCAATTTTTTGTAGGTAGGAATACTCTTCAATTGAATCAATATAATAAAGTTTAGATAAACAAGC
>NZ_JBALOX010000221.1:0-8856 GCF_036965165.1 Bacillus sp. JJ1521
GGATCACTCGGAGTTATCATGCAAGGGATTAATTATAGTGGTCTAGCTGAAAAATATGGAGTGAAATTTGAAACAATCAAAAGTGGTCCATACAAGGATATCATGTCTCCAAGTCGGGAGATGACTGAAGAAGAAAGAAACATTATGCAAACGATGGTCAATAATGCATATCAGGGATTTGTCGATGTAATTGCAGCTGGTCGTAATATGTCTGAGTCAGAGGTACGCAGTATTGCAGACGGACGAATCTATGATGGTAGACAAGCAAAGGAAAATCATTTAATCGATGAATTAGGGTACTTTGAGGATACCGTTGAAGCCATGAAAAAGGATTACGAGCTTGGAAATAGTAAAGTCGTGGAATATGAAAGTAATTTTGGTTTTGGATCCCTCTTTTCTATGAGTGCGAAAAAAATGTTTAGTGAAGACATCGAGATGGCAACTTTGGTTCATTTATTATCACAGCCAAATTCACCTAGAATGATGTATTTATACGCAGAATAGGAGGGATTAATTGAATATGGATCTTACACATGAAGGAATCCAGGGAAGTAATCAAGTTCACGATCATACAGTAGGACCAGTTGGTCAAGACTTACCACGCTATGCAGGCTTTTGGATGAGGTTTTGGGCATATTTATTAGACTTAGTTGTAATTGGTAGTATAATTCGGATCTTGATCTATCCAGCTTTTAGGGCGCTAGATATCCCATTATCTGAAAGCCATTTGTTTAGTGGCGCATCAATTGCAACTGCTGTTGTCTTTTATTTATATTTTGTGTTGATGACAAAGTTTTTTAAGCAAACATTAGGAAAAATGGTGTTTGGAATTAAAGTTGTATCACTTAACGGACAATCACTAACTTGGATGACGGTTCTCTTTAGGGAGTTGATTGGCCGGTATATCTCAAAACTCTTTTTCATTGGCTATATAATCGTTGCATTTCTTCCAAAAAAACAAGGAATTCATGATCTTTTAACTGATACAACTGTTATACATGCGTCAAAATAAGGGTGTCCTCGGACACTCTTTTTTTATTGAAGTCATTTCCAGATTGTGTATTTTTTATATTTAGTAGGTGATAATGAAATATTGAAAGGGTGTGAGTGTTGTGAAATGGCTATTATTCATACTATTATTTCTAGTCCTTCTTATCCTTTTAATTTTGATAACGAGGCTAACAATTTTTATAGAAGTAAATCACTCACAGGACGATGATCATATTAAAATAAGGTTCAGCATTTGGTTTGGAATGATAAGGTATACCATTAATGTCCCGATGGTTGCAATTGATAAAGAATCACCTAGCATTGTGTTTAAAAAGGATAAGAAAGCGAACATAGCTTCAGATGAGAAAAAGAAAAAGGCGAAATTCTCTGTTCACGATTTAATGGCTAATATCGACGATACAAAAAAAATCCTAAATCGGGTTATTGATCTGGTACCGATACTTAAACATTTTTTTAAGAAAATTTCAATTTCAAAATTCGAGTGGCATTCCCATATTGGAGTTGGCGATGCCGCCCATACAGGGATTGTCACTGGACTTGGATGGTCCATTAAAGGGACTATTGTCGGAGTGATTAGTCATTATCTCAATCTAAAAACTCATCCTGATTATTCAATTACACCGTCATTTCAGGTAGCTGTATCCGAAACAAGGCTAAGATGCATGATTCATTTTCGAATCGGGTATGCTATGGTAGCAGGAATCAAAGCGATTAAAAGGTGGCAAGGGGGTTTACCGAAATTTAAATCCCAGTCCCTTTCAAAGCTTAACGATGCCGATTCAGATAAAAAGTCAGTGTAGAATGTCAGGAGGAATGTAAGATGTCCGATCATCCAATACAGGGTTTAATGAAAACCGCAATGGAAAATTTAAAACAAATGATTGATGTGAATACAATTATTGGGGACCCTGTTGAAACCCCTGATGGGAGCGTAATTTTAACGGTCTCAAAAGTTGGCTTTGGATTTGCTGCAGGGGGTAGCGAGTTCAAGGGACAAGCTGAGGGTGGAAAAGATAGCGGCGGTGGAGGCGGAGACCAACAACAACAAGGATCCAAACTACCGTTCGGTGGAGGAAGTGGTGGTGGTGTTTCGATTACACCAATCGCTTTTTTAATTGTAAGTGCAAATGGTGTTAAAATGCTTCATCTTGATGAAAGCACTCATTTATTTGAAAAATTGATAGAGCTTGCACCACAAGCAGTGGAAAAAATTCAACAAATGTTAAAAAAGAGTAGTCAAGACCAGCATAACCAAAACCAAGATAAAAAACCAGATTTCGATATCTAATTACATCACAGAGTTAACTGTCCAACAGTTGACTCTTTTTTCATACCTTTTTCATTCGAATTAATTGCAAATCAATGGATTTATAGATATTATTTACACTGTACATATAAATTTAAGGAGGATTTTGGAAAAATGGCAAATATCACATTTAAAAACAATCCAGTAACTTTATTGGGGAATGAAGTAAAAGTTGGAGACCAAGCTCCTGATTTTACTGTATTAGCAAATAATTTAACACCAGTAACACTTGCAGACTCAAAGGGTTCTGTTCGTTTAATAAGTGTTGTTCCATCACTTGATACTGGTGTATGTGATGCACAAACTCGTCGTTTTAACGAAGAAGCAGCCGGTTTAGGTAATGTTAAAATCTTAACAGTAAGTGTTGATTTGCCATTTGCACAAGCGCGTTGGTGTGGTGCAAACGGTATTGAAAATGTACAAACTCTTTCCGACCATCGTGATCTTTCTTTTGGTGAAGCATATGGTGTAGCTATTCAAGAACTACGCTTATTAGCTCGTGCGGTATTCGTTGTAGACAGCAATGACACTGTTACATATGTTGAATATGTAAGCGAAGCAACAAACCATCCTAACTATGAAGCAGCATTAGAAGCAGCAAAGGCAGCTAAGTAATTTAGAAAAGCGTAAGCACCTTGCTCAGCCCCGACAAGCATAAGAAAGGCCGGCGAGAAGGATGTAGTTTATCCTTCTTGACGGATTGGCTTATGACCTCGAGGGGCTAGGCGCTGAAGCTAGACTAAAAAGAGAAGCTTCCTTATTCACATTATATGCCAAATATGGATAAGAAAGCTTGGGTATATTTTCCGAAAATTAAAAATATTTTCTGTTACCAATGCACTATTTCCTATTAAAAAATTGATTCGGTCCCCGAAAGAACTACATATTTCTACCTATCAACATAACCCATGGTCATAACCTGAAGAAATTCAGTAATGAATTTTTCATAATTAAAACGTAATGCAATCCGGTCTATTGTTTCTGAGGGCTCTTCGTCTGGATTCGCTCGAAAGTCAGCGACGCTCACTCCCTTTAAAACTCCAAACAATTCCACATTTACCCTTCGATGGGCATATTTCACAATTGATGGATTCACGATTGCACTTAGGGCGACAACATCATGTAATGGTGTGCCTTTAATACCCGGCGTACTCTTCTTATAGAATTCATAATAATAATCAAAAATTGGCTTGATTAAATTTCGAAATGGATTATGGGTTCCATGAAGGACAATTTGGTCAACCACTTCGGAGGTTAGAAGGGCGTGCATTGTAATATTTAGCGGATGAATGGCAAGGGTTTGTGCATGCTCACAAACAAGATTGGAAGCTATTGGATCTCCATAAAAATTCGCCTCAGCTTCAGCAGTGACATTTCCAGGGACAAAAAAAGCCCCACCCATTATATAAATACCTTTTACTTTATTCATTATTTCACCGCCAAGGAGAAAGGCAATCGCAAGTGATGTAGACCGCCCTACGTCGACGATATAGAGTTCATTTTCATTTCTTTTAATGATGTTAAATATCTCATCAAAATTTAATAATTCTGCTGTTGGTAATGTATCTGGTGGACGAATTGGGCCGAGTCCTTTTTCCCCATGTATTTCAGGATAATAAGGCGTGAATTCCCCAGATAGTGGACCCTTTGCTCCGGCAATAATCGGAACATCTCTCTTTCCAGCAAGGGATAATAAATAAGCCACATTTTGAATGGCTTGTTCTTGTTCCACATTTCCATAGCCAGGAACAATGCCAACAAACTCAATGTTTGGGTGGAGCAAACCATACATTATTGCAAGTGAATCATCAATTCCAGGGTCTCCGAAAAAAAGAACCTTTGCTGCCATATATTTCGCTCCCTTCAATATTTTCGCATAATACTCACTATATGAGAAAAAAAAACGCCTATTCCAGCGTAAGTCGGAATAGGCGTTTTACTCAAGTTTTATTTTGCAAATCTGTGATTACCAATCACTGTTGTTACTTCTCTAGACATCATGAATGGGTTTGATGATTTAGCTGGATTGAAGAAAAACAAAGATCCTTTCCCTTGTCCACGGAACGTAATGGCTTCTTCTACTGCACGTTTTGATTCTTCATCAGCAGGTTGATTAATTGCACCATCTGCTACTGGGCTAAATGCATATGAACCTCCTGATGTCTTTTCGTAAATAACATCTTTTATGGTATCCGGAAATTCAGATGAATCAACACGATTTAATACAACTGTTGCCACTGCAACCTTTCCTTCATACGGTTCACCCTTTGCCTCCGCATGTACGAGTCGTGCTAATAATTCCTTATCTTGTGCAGACACTGATTGTGGAATTTCAAGCTCTTCTCCCGGATAAATCATATCACTTGTTCGGTTGTTAACTTCCTTTAGCTCTAAAACAGATACTCCGTACTTCATGCCGATATTCCAAAATGTATCACCGGATTTAACAGTATGAGTTGCTGCCGATGCACTCACACTTGATGCTAATAATGATAATGTTAATGCAGTTGCAAAACCTATCTTTTTAAGGTTTTTCATGTTTTAATTCCTCCTAGTAGTCGTCGTTTTTGTCTCTACTAGAAGGTTAACAGCTGTAATATTTCGATTCACGGTCCAAAAATTGGTAGAATACGAAAGCCATTGGGACACTTTGTCTGAAAATATACTTGGAAAAAAAAGCCTCACCTATCGTTTTACCTAAATTTTGGACATGACGGTAAAATACGGGTTAAATTTTACAAACATAACAAGGATGTAATAAACGTTTTTACCATTTTACCGTTATTTCATAATCATTTTTATCCACTTTAACCCATGCTTTGTCGTTGGATAACGAAATGGCAAATCGAATCGTGTTGTTTGCTTCATAATTCCTTTTTCATGTGAAAATACATCAAAGCTCCCCTTGCCATGATAGGCACCAATCCCACTTTCACCAACACCCCCAAATGGCAGATGTGGTGAAGTAAAATGATAAACCGTGTCATTCACACAGCCACCACCGAAGGAAATCGACTCTAGCACTTTGTTTTGTACTCGGTCAACCTCTGAAAAAATATACAAAGCTAGGGGTTTTGGCTGCTTATTGATTTCATCGATTGTTTGTAAAATGTCCTCGTATTCCATCACAGGTAAAATCGGTCCAAAGATTTCATCCTCCATGATCGGGTCTTCCCATGTAATATTAGACAGGACCGTTGGTGCAATCAGTTGTTTTTCTGCATCTGATTCCCCTCCAAAATAAATGGTTCCACTATTGTAGACAAATGTTTTTAGACGCTGAAAATGCCGATCACTTACGATTTTTGTAAACTGGCTCTTCTCACTGATTGCATTTCCATACAATTCATGGATTGCCTCTGATAACAGCTTCAAAAATTCATCCATCACCTCATGATGGACATATAAATAATCTGGTGCAACACATGTTTGCCCCGCATTCATAAACTTCCCCCATGCAATTCGCTTGGCTGCATACCGAAGATTCGCATCCTTATGGACAATACACGGACTTTTCCCTCCGAGCTCTAGTGTTACTGGTGTTAAGTGCTTGGCTGCAGCCTCCATAATCACCTTACCAACAGCAACGCTTCCTGTAAAAAAGATATAATCTGTTTTTTCATTTAACAGAGCTGTACTTGTCTCAATTCCACCCTCAACTACTGCAATGTATTCCTCTTGGAAATTTTCACGAATCAGCTTTGTCATTAATTCTGAGGTCTTTGGTGTTAACTCTGAAGGCTTTACGATCGCGCAGTTCCCAGCAGCAATAGCACCAATCAAAGGGGCGAACGCAAGTTGGAACGGATAATTCCAAGGTGAGAGAATCAGTACCACCCCATATGGTTCAGGATAAATATAATTTTTACTCCCAAAGCCTGTTAAACTTGTTTTTACCTTTCTCGGCTTTGCCCATTTTTCAATATGTTTTTGAGTGTAGCGCAGTTCCTCCAATACAAACCCAATCTCTGTAGTATAGGACTCAAACTCCGATTTATTTAAATCTGTATGTAAAGCAGTCATGATTTCTTTTTCATGTGTTTTAATTAGACTTCGAAGCGTTTTAAGAGTATCAATTCGAAAATCAATTTCCTTTGTTTTCCCTGTAGAAAAGAATTCTCGTTGCTTTTTGATTAGCGTGCCGTATTCCACTATCATTTCCCCCATTTCAACAAGACTCTTCTTAATAAATAGGACAAGACTATGCAATTCTCCTTTATTTTTTAACAAAAACAAAGATAATAATACAAAAAGGTAAGCCCTTGAAATCTTAAGGCTTACCTTTTTGATGGTATTTTTACATGGTTGTCATTTTTTCTTTTATCGAGATATGACCTGATTTTTCAACTTTTGTTGCTAAATACTTCTTATTGTATTCAGAGATATCCCCCCATAGTGGGATATGTGTGTCAGATAAGAGCCCATATTCTTGTAATGCAGCTAATTTTTTCGGATTGTTTGTAATTAATGTAACTGGCTTTGCGCGTAACTCAGTAAGCACGCGAATCGCATCTTCATAATTACGGGTATCGTCTTTAAAGCCCAATGCAAGATTAGCCTCTACAGTATCAAGCCCTTCTTCTTGAAGGATGTAGGCAAGTGATTTTGAAAATAGTCCAATCCCTCTTCCTTCATGATCGGCTAAATAAAAGAGTGCCCCAGAGCCATTGGATACGATCATTCTCATCGACTCACGCAATTGGAAACCACAATCACAACGTTTGCTGCCGAAAATATCACCAGTATGACAGATACTATGCATTCGAATAAGTGCATCATTTTCAGTTTCAAAATCACCGTACACAAGTACCGATGATTGCTGCATGGCTGCTAGGTTTGTTAAAGTAAGTGAATCAAGCACATCCTCCGTACTCACTTCATCCTCAACTTTTAACCATGTATACCAATTAAATGTCACTATGCTTTCATCTAACTGAACAGGTAATTTTACAGGTCCAACTAAGCAGATATCCTGTTCTCCACGCTTTTGAATCATTTTCATTTTATTTAAAAGAAGGTTCTTCACCTTTTCTGAAACCATACTCAATCTCCCTTTCATACACTGCTACTAATTAATTGTTTCTCTCTTCTTTGTCTTGAAAGTATAGTATTTTTATAAAAGGGAGGTCAAGTAATATACATTTCAATCCTTTTTTCTGACATTACTGTACTATCGTTTTTCGGCATGAAAACCTAACTTTTTTAAGAGAACCATCATTTCTTCTTTTTCAGAATCAGAAAGAACCCCGACAATTTCTTCAATTGCCTCCTGATGTTTTGGAAAAATCTCGTCCATGAATTGTTTACCTTCCTCCGTAATCGACGCCCATGTAACACGTCGATCCTTTGGGCATGGATTTCTCTTAAGAAAATTCTTTTTCTCTAATTTATCCACAACATAGGTTATACTTCCGCTTGATAATAATACCTTTTTACCAATATGTTGAATTGGCTGGACTCCTTTGTTATAAAGAAGCTCTAGCACGGCAAATTCAGTTAAGTTTAATCCGTATCCCTTTACATCCTCTTCAACCCGCTCATTCACAGATCGGAATGCTCGAGATAGTATGACAAAAAATTTTAAGGAGAGGTTAGGAACATTGATTGCTTCATTTGTTTCCATCATTTCCACCCTTTTCATTATCTTGAACTCAAGATAATTTTACTAAATTATTATGGTCTTTGTCAACCTTGTTCTATGACTTATGTCCTATTAACTCCTTGCAACTTCCAAATATCGATACAGCACATCTCCACCATGAAGGGCAATCCCGCGAAAATACTTGAAATCTTCCCTTTTAACCAATGTAGTCCGAAACTCCAAGAACTGATCATTCTTCACTAAGTATTCACTAAGTTCTCCATCGCGTAGTTTATTTAACATTTCATTTACAAATTGTTCATTCATTCTATACACCTCGAATCATTTTCGGTCGACTTTTTGAACATGTACTTAAATTATAGTAGTTCGAAAAATAAGAAACAAGGCTAAAACCCATTTCTACTATGAATCAACACACAATACTCCTTTAGGCATATGATGTGGGAGAAATGTTTAGTAGGCTTTTATTATATATGCTAAAAGTTGAACATACAATTTTGGTTTTTTACTTAAAACCTAATCATTTTTTAAAGTATCAATAACAAAGAGGTGGATTCTATGAAAAATTATCAAAACGACATGTTTATGAATCCGAATATGCATGGGGGGCAACCGAGTATGTCTCAGACCCCACAACAAGGCTTTGTAACAGGATCAGAAGGTATTCAAATGGGATACCCTGAAGCAACTTTTCAACAAAATGTCGGAGGAGGCCACCCATATCCTGTTCAACAACAAATGATAGAAGAGGATTGTGGCTGTGGTCAAGATGAGGAGGAGACTAGAATGGCAACAGGATTTAATCCATATGGGCCAGGAATGACACAAAATATAATGGTTTCACATGGTCCTCATGGACCTGGCTGTACTTGTGGACATCAACAAGATCCAATGGCTGGTGCAGGTATGATGGGTGGCTTTGATCCTCAAGGACCTG
>NZ_JBALOX010000222.1:0-11386 GCF_036965165.1 Bacillus sp. JJ1521
TGGAAATACACATATTTTAATTTCTATCAATCCAGTTAGCACTTTCCTCCATTATCATCTTATCCCTTATATATTTTTTAGCATATTATTTTGAAACAAAGCTTTTACCTGTAAGGGGTTAAAAAGGGAGGAAACACAAATGCATCTATATATGGCGAAAATCAACAATTTCAACAAAAAAAGTGCCCGTCACTATGTACGACCGACACTCACTTTGCAAAAATTTTAATTTAATACTTGAATCACAAGGGTTTTTGCTGGTAAAAATTTATCCCCGGTATCAAGGTAGGTTACCTTCACAGTTTCTTCTGCCTGTAAATAAATAGCTTTTGGGGCATTTTCAGATGAGATCATGTAACTTTCGTTTTTATGTAATAGGAAGGAAACAATCGTTGAATTGTCAGACTTCTCTTTATAGACGCGCACGACATTTCCGCTCACTTGTTTTTCTTCTGCTTCAGGGTTCCATCAACCGTTCCTCCACCGCGTTGCAATGCTATTTTATATTGCCTTAATGCTTCATTTGGCGTAATACCGTATACAGAAATTTCTGGGTGGCATATGAGACGATAAAATAGTTCTGCAAAAACCCATTCGCATCCAATACTGGGGTTAACCAGCTTGCTTCTCCATAAAAGTTATACAAAATCGGCTTTTCGCATCCCATTTCTTTTCAACTATTTAAACTCCAACAAAACGTTAAAGTTCTTACTATAAATCCAAAAAATAAAGTCTGTTTCCTAAAACCTTGGATACAGACTTATCATATTATTTTCTACCTAGTTTATTATCAATCTCAGTTGTATCTACATTCTCACCAAACAAATCTTTTAGTTTACTTTTCGCTTGCAATTTAATTTCATCATCGACATATAAAGCTACTTGTACTAAAGCGAATAGTACAACACTTAGGTCGTCAGCATATCCTACACCAATTGCTAAGTCAGGTATAATATCTAGAGGTAAAATAAAATAACCTAGAGCCCCAACAATAGTTGCTTTAACTTTTAAGGGTACCTCTGGCTTTTGAAGTGTGTAATAAAGCAATAGAACAGCGTAGACTACCGAAGTTCCAGCTTTTTTAGAGAATTTTTGAACCTTCGTCCAAAACTTTTCCTCTGAGAAATGCTTTTCGTGTTGGTTAATATCTTCAGCATTTAGCTTTTCTGCTTCATCTTTTAAATCAACAACTAGTTCTTCTTCAATTTCTATTTTGTCGTCTTCATCAATATTAGATGAGGATAATTCATCTAGGTCTGTTCTCTTCTTAAATAAATTTTTTAACATGAAATCACTCCAATAATTAATAGATTAAAACAGGTCGATCCCAAGCAGCAGGGGCAGGTGTCCTATTAGTTAAACGTGACATTTACCGTATAACCAATATTCTTAAAAAATTCCTTTAACACTTTTTCTGAATTTTTCTCTGCAGTATCTAGTAAACCACTAGAGATGGCTCCTTGACGAATTTTCTCTTGTGCCTCAGCAGCCAACTCAAACCCCTCATCCATTTTAATATCAGCACGGAAAAGCCCATTCTTGTCCAAGGCTTGTATTTTATCCATTTGTACTGATGGTTCCTGGATGAGCTCTGCATGAGGAAGGGTAATTTCTATTTCTTTTGTTTCTTCATTAATATCCATGTCCTTAGAAGTAATCCCTTTCAAATCAACACCTGCAATAACTGTCGCAGGTACAACTAATAGAACTTCTCGCTTTGTTCCTGGTAAATTAATATTCAAGAAATTCTTATTTTCCTCTTGGTGTAGAACCTCTTTCATATGAGCTTCAGCTGTTGCCAATGTGGCTAACTCTTGAACACGTTCAACAAACGTGACAGACTCTTGTTTGAAGGTACTGCCCCCAAATAGCCGAATTCCTGCTAAAGTGATGATGACTAAAAAAACAAGGATGACCATGGCCAAAATAATCTTCGATCCAGCAGCTTTTATGATAGACTTAAATATACCTTTCGGTGGAAATACAGATCTTGAGCTATGTTCTAGCGCAATAGTTGCAGCAATTTGCTGTTGTGTTTCATTTAATTCTCTTAACTGTCTTTCTAGCTGTGCAATTCTTTCGTCTTTTTCTTCGATAATTTCTCTATTTGTTACCATTTTTTTCACCTCTCACTTTTACCATTATAATGCTTATCCTTTTAATCTACTAATCTTTTATGTAAGGGATCTTTTAACTAATAACACACATAAAGAATTTTATACTAAAAAAATTTAAAGACACTAAATTCCTATTAAACCATGTATAAAAAATATGTAAACCTAATTCAAATCCTACCTTATTCAGACATTTACTCTCAACACAAAAAACCACTCACAAACGCTTATTTTTCACCATTTGTGGGTGGTTTATCGTTTTTAAAATTTTCTCATTTTTACTTAAATATACCAGTGGGTCGTTCCCTGCTTCATACAAACAAGGTTTAAAAGTAATTTCGTATTGTTGTTAAAACCCTTTCTAAATCATGTTCGTGTAACTTTCCAATCTTAAATAATAACTCTTTAAAAAGTACAGTATTTAGTTTTGAGCATCTAACAATAGAAGGTTTGTCTTAAGTTATGGTCACAGTGACGCCACATCAAAGATTCATTAAAATATTCAAATGCCTTTTCATAGTCAGTTGATTGGACCATGATTTCCGCCATATTACTGTAGCTTTTGCTAATTCGAAGATAATTTGAAGGATTTGTGTCTATGTTTAATGATTTAGTAAGATTAATAGATTTCTCTAACAATTGGATTGCTTGATCATATCTCCCTCTCATCCATCCAATTACTCCAAAATTCCGGTAAATATCCGAGACCTGTATGGTATTCTCACCGTTAATGAATGTGAAAACATCATCTTGGATTGACCAAATAAACTCAAACTTACCAATTGAACGTAGCCATTTCATCATTTCTAGAAACCAAGAACTATATTCTGATGGGGTTAATACGTATGGTGCATGATAAAATACCTCCTGTATATAAAGTAAATCTGTGTCTGAAATCTCAACAGAATTCTGTTTACATTTTTCATTAAAATAACGGAACAAATAGTTGTGAATTCGATTATAAAGAGTCTGATTATGTTTCTTTACATCCTTTTGCAAACTAGCAGCCACGATGCGATTCATATTCCAAGTTCGCAAATGGTCACTTTCATTTATGAACGAGAAACGGAATAATTCTTTATATGCCGTTGCAGGATAGCCGGTTTTAAATTCTGTGAGAAGTGAAACAAATAACTCTTCATCCCAAAATCGTGCGAATGATAAAACTTTCAATGTTTCCTTTTCCCTAATATCTAAATACCTTAAAAAACGATTTAATATTTTTTCTGGAGTCTTTGAAAAATCAGCCGGTACAGGCATCCTTTGCTCATTTTCTTGAATGAGCACATACGTATCAACCATAAGATCTAAATAGTATGGTAATCCATTACTTGTTTCGATAATAACTTTCTTAATGCCAGCATCAAAGATACCACATGAGGATAAAAATCGGTCCGAGTCCTTATCCGATAGCTCGCCAATTAAGTGCTGTTCCAAATAAAGCTCCCACTCTGGCTCAGTATCAGCCCAATGAATTTTTTCTCTACCAGCAATAACCCAAAGAACTTCAGGGAGTTGGAGAACAAGTTCTTGCACCCATGCATCTTTTTCGCTAAATGACCCGCGTAGTCGATCCTTTTCCCATAGCGCTTCATAAGTATCTATAAGAATAATAATCTTTTTCCTTGTGAATTCGAGATGATCTTTTAAATCGATAGCAAAAAATGCAGGGAGCATATTCTCGATTTCAGATGGTTGCAGATCTTCCAGCTGCTCCATTACCTGCTTCCCTCTCCCGTACCACCATTGCAGTGAGTCTTTATATTTTCCCATTACTTGAATCAGTTTGAGTGTTTTTGGTACCCATTGAGCAAAAGGAATATAATTTAGCTGTTCCAACAAGTCGGCTATAAAACTACCTTCTTCTATAAAAGGGAGTTCATTTCGATTGTTTTTCATAGATATTTGCGGATTTAATTTTTTCCAATACATTGAGTAAGCAAGATCAAAGGTGTTAAAGTTTATAGTATGTTGCTTCTTCAGTTGTTCCCTTAATACGATTAGACCTTCACCAGCTAGGCGAAACTTTTCTTCTTTAAAATCTATTCTTGCTTTAATTACTCCTATTTCCATTTGATCAACTTGGTGATAGAGTTCATTCAGCAATCGGCTTTTACCGATTCCACCTACCCCATAATAAGTAAGAACCTTATACTGCTGATTAGCCTTTTCCAAAAATGCATCTTTAAATGCTTTTCTAGGTTCTTCACGATCTGTAAACTGCCTAACAGCTAAAGATTTAGTCTTATTAAACAAATGGTGCTTTGGCCTTAAAACCATAATCTCTGCCCCTCCGCCCAAAATAAAATATATTCTTTATTATAGTAGAAAAACCTCTAAGGGACAAAGGGCTTAAGGATCCGCTTAAGGGGGCATGAATGATTGTGCCTGGCCCCCACCAGTGCGGTAAAGCATTAGCCCGTTGAGAGACTGGCCCTTTTTATAACCTTTAAGAAATGGACAGACTTCTTACTTTATAAGTTCGGTATTGCTTTAGCGCTTTATTGCTATAACAAACCGCAAATCAGGCGTTGTTATCCGGGGGACTAGGCCCTGTGATTGAAAACACTAAAGACGCAAGGTGGAAAACCTTACGTCTTTAGTGTTTAAAATACTTTTTGCTTGAGCTGTATGGCATCTTGGCTTACATAGTTATCCTCTATCATTTTTATCATGTTATAAACTGCGTGATTATAGGGAACAGGAATTTGATATTTTTCTGCTTCACGTATGATGGCCCCATTAATGGCTTCAATTTCTGTTTTCTGTTTCTTTGCTATATCCTGAGCCATCGAAGGGTAATGATTCCCCGCTTTATCAGGTGCCGATACTTTTTGTAATGTACTTACAACTTTCTTGACATCAATCTCAATATCAAGGTGGCTTGCCACCATCCCTACCTCTTCAACGATCTTGCTCAGCAACACTATACCTAATGGATGATTTCCAACTGCTCCTGTTGTTAACCCTGTTAAAGCCGTTACTGAATTGATAGCTGCGTTGAAGGCTAATTTTTCCCATACAGCAACCATCGTATTGTTTGAGATACATGTACTTAGGGAAGCTCGATTCATAGCTTCTTCAACTTGTGAAACAATTTGAGATGTCCCTTTTAAGTGGGTTATATATGTTTCTCCTGCACCACCTACTTCAATCGTTCCGGGACCAAGTAGATCACTACTGTATGTGGTGGTTCCGACAATGATCCGATCAAGACCCACATAATTTGCTATTGACTCTTGATTTCCAAGACCATTCTGCAAAGTCAAAATATAGGTTTCTGGTGAAATTAAACTAGAGTATTTATTTAATGCCTTCTCGGTATATTGTGCCTTTGTAAAAACAATTAAAATATCATAGGATCTATTTATTTGTGGTTCTACATAGGCATTTATCTTGATCGTCTTTTCTTCATTACCATGCTTTATTTTTAATCCATTATTTTGAATCGTTTCAATATGCTCTCTCCAAACATCATAAAGGGATACGTCATAACCAGCTTCAAATAACTGTGCCCCGAACCTGCAGCCCATTGCACCCGCTCCAATGATTCCAAAAGTAAGTTTTTTATTCATTTGAGGCTTTCCACCTTACCTTGTTGTAGATTATCTACCTGACTTTTTATTTTTTCTTTGATTCTATTAAATTCTGTTTTTTCAACTTCTGTCATTGAAATTTCATGAATGGATTCTACCCCATTTTTGCCGATAATAGCTGGTTGACCGATGGAAACCCCATCAGATCCAATGACAGAACATGGTATTAATTCTTTTGTATCCTTTACTATCGCCTTGATCATACGAGCTATATTTAATGAAGAGAGCCATCCTGTTGTTCGCCCTGAATTAAGTGACTGGTATTCCGTAAACCAATTCTTAATTATTTGTTGAACTTGAAGCTTGACCTCGTTGGTAATATTAACTTGACTTCCATCAACATAAATATGGCTATATATTGGTAACTGGTCCTCCCCGTGCTCCCCCAGAACAAGTGCATCAATTTCATTAATTGATCTATTTAGAACACTTGAAAGTGCCCAACGCAGTCGAAACGTATCATTTAATGAGAAACCAATGAGTCTAGATGAATCAACTTGGACGTAGCTTTGTAATAGTGAATTAATTATGTCCAAAGGATTTGTGGCTGTAATAATGATAGGATTCGTAGTGAATTCATTTATATATCTGGCTATTTCTTTAATAATTTTATAATTCCCAACCAAATAGTCCATGCGGGATTCAACCTGCTTCTCTGGTATACCAACTGTATTTATTACTATGTCAGACCCCCTCAATAAACTAAAACCACCGCTTGTAATTTTTACGTTTGATACTTCTGCGACAGCTTGTTCCATATCCATTTTATGGCTTGATGCAATATTTTCTTTAATATCAATAAGACAAATCTCATCCACGAGATTTTGCTGAGCAAGCACAAATGCAGTAGTGGATCCTAATGTGCCCGCTCCTCCCAAAATACTTACTTTCATTTTCACACCACCATTCTTCTTTTGCAAAGCAAATCCAAAATCATCTAATTAAAATTGCTCTGAATATATTTCATTTTTTATAGCATTAAAGTCTGTATTGCTCCCACCTAAATACAATGAAGCCACCCGCGGATCCTCCAGCATCTCCTTTGAATTACCAGTTAATGCGATTTGACCGCGTTCGATGACACAGGTTCTATCAGACACTTTCATCGCAGCTTTTGCATTTTGTTCAACTAGAATAATAGTGGTATCTACTGCCTTTCGTAAGTCTTCAAGTACAGTCATAATATCTTGTACGATAAGCGGAGCTAGCCCAAGGGATGGTTCATCCAATAGCATAATTTTCGGTTTTGCCATTAGGCCCCTGCCGATAGCTAGCATTTGTTGTTCCCCTCCACTTAGGTTCCCACCCAGCCGATTCAGCATTTCTTTTAATCTTGGAAAGGTCTCCAACACTTCCTCAACATCGTTTTTTAATTGTTTTTTTTCTTTCCGATATCGATGGTATGCACCTAATATGAGATTTTCGTATACCGTTAAACCATCAAATATTTGGCGCCTTTCAGGAACTAAAACCATCCCCTGTTGAACGGTTTCTTCAATAGGCATGTTTGTGATATTTTTGTCCTCTAACTGAACGTCCCCGGAGTGAGGTTTGTAAATGCCTGATAATGTGCCCAACAACGTACTTTTTCCTGCACCATTCGCTCCAATGATTGCAAGCATTTCCCCTTTATTCACATGAAAACTAATCCCTTTTAAGACATGGATATGACCGTGGTAGGTGTGAAGATTGTTGACACTAAGCATTTACTAGAACCTCCTCTCCTAAATAAGCAGCAATTACTACCGGATTTTGTTGGATCTCTGCAGGAGTTCCCTCTGCAATTTTTACTCCATTTTCAACGACAATAATCCGGTCTGCTATTCCCATGACCATTTCCATATCGTGTTCAACAAATAAGAATGTATAGCCTCTTTTTCTAAGTCGAAGGATGATTCGAACAAGCTCAATTGATTCACTTTGATTTAAACCAGCCATTGGTTCATCTAACAATACTAGGGAAGGCTCCATCACAATGGAACGTGCTATTTCCACAAGCCTTTGCAACCCATAGGGAAGATTCTTTGCCAGTTCATCCTTACGCTCTTTTAGCCCCACCAATTCCAATGCTTCGGTTGCCTTTGCATAGGCGGTTTGGTTATCCTTTCTAGCATTGGAGAACCCAAAACCTCCTGCAAAAAAACCACTTTTTGTTCTAATGTGATAGCCAACCATCACGTTTTCCACTACAGTCATATCATTGAATATTTGTAAATTTTGAAATGTCCTTGTTATTCCCATCTTGGCAACTTGATACGTTTTTTTCGTAGTAATAGACTTCCCGTTAAATCGAATATCCCCCTGGCTTGCCTGAATGATTGACGTAATCATATTAAAAAGAGTGGTTTTTCCGGCTCCGTTTGGTCCGATAACTGCAACAATTTCATTTGGATACACATCAAAGTTCACTTTATTAACAGCTATAACTCCACCAAATTGTTTTGTAAGGTCGGAGATTTCAAGCAATGGTTTTTTCATTTTGTAATTCCCCTTCCTTTACCCTCTTTTTACTTTTACTGCGACTAGCCCAATTCAACATTCCATCCTTTACTCCTACTGATAACCCTTTAGGCATGAAAATCATTGTTGCAACTAGAATCACACCAAAAAGAATAAGTTCATACTCACTTCCTGCATTCGGTAAAAAGAGTGGAACTACTTCCCGAACCAGCTCTCCAAGACCCGTAATAACAATGGCACCAATGAGTCCGCCCCAAACATTCGTTAAGCCACCAACAACCGCGATTATGACAAAATTGATGGAAGCAGTGACATAAAAAGGAGATGGACTAATAAACGAAACATAATGGGCATATAAGCTACCCGCGATCGATGCAAATACAGCACTTAGCATAAATACTTTTACCTTATACTTAGTTGGATTTATTCCAACAGATTGAGCTGCAATTTCACTTCCTCGAATGGCTCGTAAAGCCCTACCCACTCTCGAACTAACTAACTTTGCTGAGAAAAATAATAATCCTAATGCAACTAGCCAGACGAGATAATAGTATTTAAGATCTGTATCAAAAGTGAAGAAACCAAGGCTTAATTGTGGGATTTCTCTTATTCCAGATGGGCCCCCAGTGAGGTCGACCATCTGCATAAAAAAGATATAAACGATAAAGCCAAATCCTAATGTAGCTAAAGCCAGATAATTTTCCTCTAATTTTAATGTGGGCCAGCCAATAATTATGGCAATAATAGCTGAAATGACACAACCCGCCAAAATAGCAATCCATGGAGAAACATGGTAGTTAACAGTCAATATGGCTGAAGTATATGCGCCAATTCCATAAAAGGCCGCCTGTGAAATGGAAATTTGACCTGTAAACCCAAGCAATAATCCCAAGCCCATTGCAACGATTCCATATAGACCGATTATCACAAGGACACTGGTAAGGTATGGACTCCTAAAAATCAGAGGCAGTATAATTAAAACAAGAAGAAATAACCCTATGGCCCATTTCCCTTTTAGATTTGTGGTAAGCATATAAGTCCCCCCTTTTTAAACACGTTTTCCAGATGATTTTGAAAATAAGCCGTTCGGTAAAAAAATAAGTACGATAATTAGTAAGCCAAAAATAATAGCATCCTTATAGCCGGATGAAATTAATCCAGCACTTAGGGATTCAATGATTCCAATAAGGAAACCACCTGCAACTGCGGCTGGCGCATTCGTCAAACCGCCAATTGCTGCGGCCACAAACGCTTTAAGTCCGAGCATAAGACCCATTTCATATGTAGCACCCGTAATCGGAGTTGTGATAATTCCTGCCAATGCCCCAAGTCCAGCACTGATGGATAAAGTATAGAATGACATTTTTGTTGGTTTGATTCCCATAACCCTTGCCGCTAACCTATTAATAACAATTGCTCGTAAGCTTTTACCCCAATACGTTTTATAAAAGAAGAAATACATTAAAACGACCATAATTAAGCAGATAACAACCGCCCAAATACTTTGTCTTAATATAAAAGCCTGTAGAATTTGCACTGGTTGGCCTGGGTCTAATGGAGGCATACTATGTGGATTTGATCCCCAGATTAATAATCCGATACCCCGGAGGACAATTGACATACCAATCGTAATAATAATCAATGTTAATGGCGTAGCATTTCGAGCTGGGTGTATAGACACTCTTTCAAATAAGCCGCCAACGCCCATCGTTATTACGATTGCCAACAAAAATGTTAATGGATAAGAAACACCAGATGCAATTAGGGATGTAGCAGTTAAAGCACCGATCATAGCAAACTCGCCTTGGGATAAATTTAGTACACCCGTTACATTAAAAGTGATAACGAATCCAACTGCTATTAATGCATATATACTACCTATGGTTAAACCGCCTATTAAAAGCTGTACGATAAAAGATGCATATTCCAATGTTTTACACCTCTCTTAAGGGATTATACGGCTGATAACAACCAGCCGTATTTACCATTTCACTTATTCTTATTTTTCAAATAACGTCCATTCTCCATTTTTCACTTCAATAAAAACAATCGAATCAAGGCTTAACCCACTATGATCCTCAGGCGTAATATTATATATCCCTGTAATTCCAACGAAGTCCTTAATATTAGTTTCCAAATAGTCTCTTATCGCTTCACGGTCTGTTCCAACATTTTTGATTGCCTCAGTGGCAAGCATGATACCGTCATACGAATATCCGGAGAAATTAGTTGGTGTGTATCCAAGTTTTTCTGTGTGGTCCTTAGTAAATTCCTCAATCAGTTTTTTCTGTGGGTCACCGTCTGGAAGTGTATTGGACACTAGGATTTTTCCGCTTGCTAACAAATTACCATCTGCCACATTACCCGCTTGATCAAGATACGCTTGGTTCGCCATACCATAGCTGTGTACTAAAGGTACATCAAAAGCTAATTGTTTAAAATCCTTAGAAACAACGGAACCTGAAGGTGGACGTGTCCACACCACAACCGCATCGGGCTTTTTAAGTTTGATCTTAGAAAGCTGCGGGGTCACACTCGTATCGCTTCCTTCAAACACTTCCTCCGCAATGATTTCGACACCATAATCGGGTGCCATTTCCTTGAAATGTTTATAGCCATCCTCGCCATAAGCATCATTTATATTCATCCATGCAACCTTCTTAATATTGTTTTCTTTCAAACTTTGTAACGTTTTTTCAAGCATTAGGTCACTGTTATGGACGGTTTTAAACACATATTCTTTTACAGGTTTTACAATCTCGGAACCAGCTGCCATCGAGATATACGGTATTTTCTCTTTTTGTGCTATTTCCAGCATAGCAAGACTGCTACCCGTAATAGTCCCTCCCACCACTATGGAGACGTTTTCATTAATCAGTTTTTTCATTCCCAGAACCGCGGAGGTTTCATCACTTTCAGAATCATACTTGACGAATTCTACCTTTTTACCATTTATGCCGCCTTCTTCATTAATTTTTTCTTCTAAATATTTAGCAGTATCCATTTCGGGTTTTCCTTGAGAAGAAGCGAGTCCAGTAGCGTCAGAGATAAAACCAATTTTAATCACATCTTCGGAAGCACCTTGTGATTTTCCAGAAGTACTATCATTTGCAGCACTATCTGTTGGCTTGGCAGAATTACTACAAGCCGTCATTAAAAGCAAGAATACAAGAATCATAAAAGTGAAAGACTTCTTAATCATTTACTATTCCTCCT
>NZ_JBALOX010000223.1:0-11599 GCF_036965165.1 Bacillus sp. JJ1521
GCCGTTCAGTCCTTCATCGCATTTTATTAATAGGTTATTAATTCAGACACCCCCAAAACTTCCCCCTTCACTCCTTGTCCAAATAATCTAGGTAAAAAGTAATATACCCCATCATTTGGAATCATGCTACGATTAACCAAAAGTGAATAGAGAAGAGGGGTAAAATGAATCAAATCAAGGCATTAGTGGGATGCTTTTTCATCGCGGTGTCTGCCTTTTTGTATGCCACCAAGCACGTCACCGCTGCAATCATATCATCTAATATCAATCGCCCGGATGTAAATTACTATGAAGGTGCGTACAAAATCGTCGGGTTCGGCATCAACTTTTGGATCATCGCTTCCTTGCTTGTCGGTGTTGTACTTTTAATAAGCTTACTTACACAGGGTGCAGTCTTCCCATTTAAAAAGAAACAAACAATCGAAGAAAATCCCCACCAATGAATGATGGGGATTTTAGGCCCACACGACGTGGGTCACAAAGACGTTGCCATAGGATGTGGCGTTCTTAGTCTTTGATCTAATGCACTTTTTAAAAAGGCTTTAAAATCATTAACGCAATGACAATCAAAAAGATTGTATTCTCAATATGTTCTACTGTAAAAAGTGCCTTTGCCAAAGGGTAGTATTCTGCAGGAATGTCATCACCTTGATGTGATTCTAATAACGCTTTTATAGGCTTTGATTTAGGTTTCAGAGCAAAAGGCCCCATCGCCAACGAAACAAGAAATAACAGCAAGCTTGTTACGTACCAGCCCATTTTAAATAAATACGGATGAATTGCCCCCATTAAAAGACCGGTCATTAGCAGAAGGATACCACCATACATGACAAATATATGAAGTCTATTTCTAATTGCATACGAATGCCGTAGCTCCGTCATTGTATCTGCTGACTTCCCTACTGTTGTTAAAATAAAGCCAGGTCCCAAGCCAAGGATGGCTGAAAAAATATGTATGAAAACAAGAACTTGATAAACGACATCCACTTGATGGAAACCCCCATTCACAACATATTCCACTATTAATGATAGCACTATAATAAAAAAAATAAGTGATGTACCTCACAATTCCATCTTCATTATCTTACTATTTTGTGACAATGGTTTTCCAGTAAGAGATACGTGGTATAATAATAAAAGGTACTTAAGTCGTCGAAAGGGGGGCAATTTTGTGAAAAGCATCACGAAATTTTTATATATTGTCTTAGGTTTCCTTTTCTTGGGCCTTGGAGTTGTAGGAATTGTGCTGCCGCTCATCCCAACTACGCCCCTGTTACTGCTTGCTTCTTTCTTTTTTGTAAAGGGGTCGGAACGTTTTGATCGTTGGTTTAAAAGCACTAATTTATATAAAAAGCATTTAGAGAGCTTTGTGAAGCGACGTGAAATGACGTTAAAACAAAAACTAACGATTCTATTAACTGCAGATGCGATGATTGCAGTCCCATTTATTATTCTGGACACCATCGCAGTAAAACTATTATTAGTCGTAGTCGTTATTTATAAATACTATTACTTCTTCACGAAAATAAAGACAGTGGCACCAGAAACGCGTTCAATCCATGAGCAGGCACTTGTTGAAAAAACCAGCCATAAATAGACGGAAAAACCCTTGTCAATCATTCATGACAAGGGTTTTTAAGTTATTCCTCTACCTCGCTAAATTCATGGACCCACACTTTCATTTGAGGGAGCCAAGGCATTCCTGGATGGTAAGAAAGAATCGATTCTTTGTATTCATCAACTGTATTGAAGCCTTCTCTTTTCGCGTCTTCATCTGTTAACTCACCAAGAGATTGCTCATATACACGATCAATTTTAAATGACCTGCCTTCAAGCGTCATAATTTCCCCTACATCGGCATATCTTCCATTTCTGCGGGTAGCCGTTTTTCTACCTTCGAGAACTTTTTTAACGTCCGACTCCATGGTCACAAGACGGTCAATCGTACAGGTTTTAGCTGGTAATTCATTATTTGGTGTATTCATTTACAAGCTCCTTTCAATTATCAGTTTTAATTATGGGTTCTCCCGCCATTTACTATACACTTTAACAAGAAAGAAGTTTAGTAACAACTTACACTGTCTTTCGGTCGAAATACCTTCTTAAGCCTTCCCCTAAAATTGTAAAGGTAAACATCGTAAAGGAGATTGCAACACATGTCCAAAATGGAATCCAAATTGAACTAATCATATCTTTTCTAGCCTGACCGAGTAAGGTTGGCCAATTTAGGCTCGTGTTGATCATTTCCCCAATACCATAGTTTGTTTGAACAAACACTTGAGAGAGGAACACACCAAAAATGCCGAGCTGTGCAATTAAAAGACAGGTTCTTCCGATATCAATAAAAAAATTCACCATTATCGCCGGATATGTATTCGGTAATATATTTCCTAAGGCAAGTCGCAATGGGGAGATTCCAACTGTGATTCCTGCCTCAATATAAGGCTTCCTCACGATTCTTTGGGTTTCCTCACGAATGATATGACTTACTTTTCCAACCTCAATCAACGCTAAAAGTAAAACCGACCACCATAACCGGTTTTCATTCATAACGAGGGCCGGTACGGCTAATAGAAGCAACGCGGAAAAAATGATTGGAATACTTGAAAATACATTATTCCAGGTTGTAACAATCCAGGAAAACGGATTATTTTTTCTTGTAGCGAGTAACCCGAGCGGGATCGCAATTAAGTAGCGGAGAATGACAATTCCTAAAATAACTTTCAGCGTATCCTTTGCACCGACAATTAAAACACTTAATAAGTCTCGTCCTTCATGGTCAGACCCAAAAGGGGGCTGTTCCCCAGGGCTAAATGGTGCTTTAAGCAAGTTCTTTCCACCATCTAGGAAACGAATTCTGCCCTCTTCAATTCCTTCCTTTACATATGGTAAATGAGGACCTACAAATGTAACAAGAAGTAGGATACCTAGCATAATTAAGCCAGTGATTAAAAACCAATTTCGATTCAATTTAGAACCCCCCCTTAATTTGGATCTAATCTCATTTTGATGACTTGACTAATCATATGGGCTACCATTACTAGCATTAGAAAGCTTATACAAATCCCGATGATTAATCCACGTTCGTCGGCCCCGCCACCTGGTGGAATAAAATTTGTATATCCAATTGCTGAAAACAATCGATAAGCAGCTCCCTGGTAACCTAGTAAATATTCAACAACCAATAGGTTTGATAGAACAAACACCATAATCGATTGTAGGTGACTTGAAACGGTGATAAAGCATGATCTCATCATGTGGTTGAGTAGAACTTTATTTTTTGTAAAGCCCTTGGCAAAAGCTACTTGAATATAGGGCTCGCGGTCCTGGGTAAGAAGAGCGACCGATGTAATTCTCGCAACATAAAGCATCGGTGCAATCGAAACAAGAATACTAGGTGCGATAAACTTCCACCATGCTTCGGTGCCCATGATACTAAAATCTGGAACATACATTAATAGGAAATAGATTAAACAAATGATGATAAAAAAGTCAGGTACCCCTGAGAAAAACCAGGTTGCGCCGCTTCCTAAAAAGCTCTTTTTCGTATTCGTAAACCGGTAATCAAGTATCCCTTTTAACACTCCGAACACAATGCTAAGAATGTATCCGATCAAGATAATCTTCAGGCTTCTTGGAAAGAATTTTGCGATTTCATCCTCAGCTGAAAGGGTAGCAAACTTGGTACCACCAAGACTTTTATTCTCGTACACATTCTTTAAAAAAGCTCCAACATTTGTTGCATAATCTTTCAAATTAAAATGATAGGAATACTCAACTGTCATTGCCCTACCGGAAAAATCAATACTAGGTTCACGAGGGAAAAGAACAAATATGATAACGCAAAGAAACACGCATAAATAAATCGCGATAATTTTTCCGAACTCTTTCACAACCCCCACAAAAAAACCCCCTTTTCGAAAATATCCACTATTCTAAATATATTCGAAACTTAAGTCTCTGTCACCACCCGATTAATGTCGAATGGATTGGTTCTATTGTTCTAGTTACGTTTCATAAAATGTAAAGTAAGAGGGGTATACAGTGGGGAATTGTTAATTCTGTATTTCTTTTAGACTATCAATGTGTTAATATAGTAAAAAAATGAATTGTTTAAATTTTATAAAAACGGAAAGGGGTTACATAAGTGAAGAAATTATCTGTTTTTTCTATCCTGCTTGTTTTTCTATTCTTAGCAGCATGTGGAACTAGCGATACGAGTGGGAAAGGCGGAGAAGACTCGGGAAAGAAGCCACTTAAGGTTATGACAGATGCTGCATATGCACCATTCGAGTTCACGGAAGGTGACAAAATCGTTGGTTTTGAAATTGATGTTATTAATGCTGTGGCTGATGAAGCAGGGTACGAACTAGATATTAAACATACTGGTTGGGACCCAATTTTCGTTGAATTAAACAAAGGGTCTTATGACATAGCGATTTCATCGATTTCGATTACTGAGGAACGCCAAAAGGAATATTTATTTACCATCCCGTTCTTCCTATCTACTAATAAAATTATGATTCCGGAAGACAGTAATATTCAAACTGCAGAAGATTTAAAAGGGAAAAAGGTGGCGGTTCAAGCTTCTACAACAGGACATTTTGCGGTTGAGAAGGTGCTTGGCGAAAAGCATCCGGATATTAAAGCTTTTGAAAATAATAACCTAGCAATCCTTGAGCTTGATAGTGGTGGTGCGGATGCAGTTGTAGCCGATAATGGTGTTATTGAGTACTATGCTGCACAAAATCCTGACAAAAAGTTAAAGGTTGTTGGAGACAAAGATACGTTCGAAGCAGAGTTCTATGGAATGATGTTCCCTAAGGGTAGCGAAGACTTAAAAGCCGACTTTGATAAGGCAATTGAAGCTATTATCGAAAACGGAAAATACACAGAAATTTATAAGGAATGGTTTGGTGCGGAACCAGATTTAGACGCGCTTAAGGCTGAACAAGCAGCTTCTAAATAATAAGAAATGAAACATGGCGTAACGACTTCAGTGTGTTACGCTTTTTTACCTTATAAACTTTACCCAGTTGGGTTTAAACCCAACTGGGTAAAGTTTAAGCCTCCGGCGGAGACATGCGATTTTCAATGGAAATTTTTCGCTCATAGGATCAAAGACTAAGAACGCCAAGGCCTGATGTCTTCGTCTTTGTGACCCACATCCTGTGGGCCTAAAAAATCTAGGCGCAAATACGCAAAGGCGCATTTGATATAAAACAGGGGGACACAGCATGAATTTTAATTTTGATATTGTCATTGACTATCTTCCTTATTTTTGGAAGGGGACATTACTTACTATTGGATTATCAATTGCAGGTATTCTTCTTGGGACAATCCTAGGCTTATTTATCGGTCTTGGAAAAATGATTCGTAATAAATGGGTAGCGTTTCCGTTTGTATGCTATATTACCTTCTTTCGAGGAACACCATTACTTGTCCAAATCTTCTTAGTTCACTTTGGGGTCGTTCCGTTGTTTATGGGTACCACAAATGGGATTGTAGCAGGTGTTATCGCACTTACTTTAAATGCAGCGGCATACATAGCTGAGATTTTTAGAGCGGGTATCCAGTCCCTAGATCGTGGACAAATGGAAGCTGCGCGCTCTTTGGGAATGACACATGTACAAGCCATGAGGTATGTCATTATACCGCAGGCCTTCAAACGAATGATTCCTCCATTAGGAAACGAATTTGTTATTTTAATAAAGGATTCATCCCTTTTATCGATAGTAGCCACTCCGGAAATAATGCATTGGGGCCGGATGATGATGGGGCAACATGCTAAAGTATGGGAACCATATTTAACAGCTGCCTTCATCTATTTAATTCTAACCCTTACCTTAACACTTCTATTAAACTATCTAGAAAAGAGGTTGAAAACTGAATGATTAAAATAGAAAACATTAAGAAATCGTTTGGAAAAAATGAGGTGCTCAAAGGGATCTCAGCCGAAATCAGCTCCCAGGATGTTGTTGTCGTCATTGGACCTTCAGGCTCAGGAAAATCAACCTTTTTACGATGTATAAATTTATTAGAGACAATTGATGAAGGACATGTTTTTATTGAGGGAATCAATATTACTCATAAAAAAACAAACATCAACCGTATCAGAACAGATGTGGGAATGGTGTTTCAGCAGTTTAATCTTTTCCCACACAAAACCGTGATGGAAAACATTATGCTTTCACCCTTAAAGGTAAAAAAGGTTTCCAATGAAAAAGCATATAATAAAGGGGTGGAGCTTTTGAAGAAGGTAGGGCTTGCTGAAAAAGCGGACGCCTATCCGGATTCATTGTCAGGCGGACAAAAACAGAGGGTAGCGATTGCAAGAGCCCTCGCGATGGAACCCAAAATAATGCTGTTTGATGAACCGACTTCAGCACTTGATCCCGAAATGGTTGGAGAGGTTTTAGAGGTTATGAAGCAGCTGGCGCGTGAAGGAATGACGATGGTCGTCGTGACCCATGAGATGGGCTTTGCACGTGAGGTTGGTGACCGCGTCCTCTTTATGGACGATGGCTATATTGTTGAAGAAAATAAGCCAAGGGAACTGTTCGAAAATCCACAGCATGATCGCACAAAGTCCTTTTTAAGTAAAATACTATAGAAGATTAGAGTTGCCTGGTACATTTGGTAGGGAGGTGAAAAAATGGACTTGATTGAAAAAGCAATTATGGTTGCAAGTAAGGCACATGATGGGCAATATCGAAAGCTAACCAAGATACCATATATTACTCATCCACTTGGTGTCGGTCATATATTGATGAGGATAAATGCACGTATGGAACTTGTGGCTGCTGGGATCTTGCACGATACGGTAGAAGATACCGAGCTTACATTAGAGGATATAAGAGACGACTTTGGTGACGAGGTAGCAGAACTCGTGGAAGGATGTTCAGAACCCGACAAATCTTTATCCTGGGAAGCGAGAAAAGAGCATACGATTTCATTCCTGCGGACGGCTTCAGGAGACATCCGAACAGTTGTATGTGCTGATAAACTTCATAATATCCGGTCGATTATTCACGATTACGAGAACCAGGGTGAGGAAGTGTGGCGTCGATTTAGTCGCGGAAAGGAAAAACAGGAATGGTATTACCGAAATGTAGTAAGGAGCCTAGGTCAAGGCTCAACATTTCCATTATTAGAAGAACTGAAAAAGGAAGTCGAAAAATTGTTTGGTTGAAACATTAAAAAAGGAGCCGTTATGCTCCTTTTATGAACTTTTATAGGTAAGATTTATCATCGGTACGCCTAAAAAGCGCTTAATGGCTAGGGCACAAGCCCCCATTTGAACAGCTTTTTTCCCAAAGGTAGAGACCGACAATTGGCGATAATGATTAATAGAAGAGGTTAAATGATCTTCTATTTTTTTTATGAAGTCCGGGTAAAGGCGAAGGATTTCACCGTCAAGAACGATTGTATCCGGGTTATACATATTAATCATGTTATTTAAACCAATCGATAGGTAGTAAATAAATTGCTCAAGACGTTCACTCATGTCCTTGTCGCCTTCCTCAACAAGTTTTTGCAAATCATCGTATGAAAAAGATGAAAGGCCTTTTTCAGCTTTTACATTTTCAAGGAAGACTGATTCTGAGGCATATTGTTCCCAGCACCCTTCATTGCCGCATGGACAAGGTCTGCCATGTGGAACGACAATCATATGCCCGATTTCACCCGCGAAGCCATCATTCCCCCTAAAAAAATGATTGTCTACAATCATTCCAAGCCCAATTCCTGAATAAATCGTGGTACATAGGAGGCTGTTGGTTTCATGATGGTGAAAGACTCTCTCGGCAAAAGCAGACATATTCGCGTTATTTTCAATTTGAATCTTGAGATTGCACGCTTTTTCAAGGTCTGCCTTCAAATCAACAGATCGCCACAGGAAGCGTGGTACGAAATGAATTTTTTCATCTTTCCCAACAAGTCCATGAATGGCAATCACGACGCCGATAATGCCATAACGGTTATCATCGAACTCTTTATCAAATAAGTTAATTTGCTCTATTAATAGTTGCAGAATGGAGTCATAGTCTAGCCTATTGCACTCAATTGTTTTTTCGGAAACAGGGTTTCCGAGCAGATCTGAGATAGTAAATGAGATTTGCTCGTAGTCCACATCTATTCCAAGGGCGTAGCCAGCATTCGCGTTTAAAGAAAGCATAATTGGCTTTCTTCCAACACTCGTATGTTCAAGCCGTGTTTCGATAATGAGGTCTTCATCTAACAGGTCAGCAACCTGTGCAGAGACAGTCGCCCTTGTAAGTGCAGTAGCTTTGGAAATGTCAGCCCTTGAAATCATACCTTCTTCTACAATTTTCTCTAAAATAAGCGAGCGATTTATTTTTTTTATATATGCTGCATCTCCGGTAATCATATAAATCCCCCATTTGCTAGTAAGTACAAGTTTTTCGTGATTATAAAAAGAAGATTTCATTATTAAGTTACACATAATTAAAAGCAATATGTGCATTTGTGTTGACGGCGCTTTCAAAAAAACGAAAAAAATATTTGTAATAATTGTTTGAACCTAGGTAATTGACGAATAAAGCTAAGGGTGGTACATTATAAATGGTTATAATTTGTTTAGTGAACGAATTAATTATACATCTTATTTTAAAGATTGAAAAGATTGGATTTTTTAGGTAGGGTATAAAAAGATAGAATTACTATTTTAATAGTTTGGGAGAGTGGTAATATGAAAACGGCTTTAAATGATAAAGAACTTGATTTGTTAGCTATTAACACAATTCGAACACTTTCTATTGATGCTGTAGAGAAAGCAAATTCTGGGCATCCAGGTATGCCAATGGGTGCTGCACCAATGGCTTACACTCTATGGGCAAAAGAAATGAATCACAACCCAGTAAATCCAAACTGGTTCAACCGCGATCGCTTTGTTTTATCAGCTGGACATGGTTCCATGCTTTTATATAGCTTATTACATTTATTTGGTTACGATGTAACGATTGAAGACTTGAAAAACTTCCGCCAATGGGGAAGCAGAACTCCAGGACACCCTGAGTTCGGACATACTCCAGGTGTTGAAGCAACTACTGGTCCATTAGGACAGGGTATTGCAATGGGTGTTGGTATGGCAATGGCTGAACGACATCTTGCTGAAACTTACAACAAAGATAGCTACGAAATCGTTAACCACTTTACATATGCAATTTGTGGTGACGGAGACTTAATGGAAGGTGTTTCTGCAGAAGCAGCTTCACTTGCCGGTCATTTAAAATTAGGTCGTCTAATCGTAATGTACGATTCAAACGACATTTCATTAGATGGTGATTTAAACCTTTCTTTCTCTGAAAGTGTTGAAGATCGTTTTAAAGCTTACGGATGGCAAGTAATCCGTGTTGAAAACGGAAATGATATGGATGAAATTCAAAATGCTTTAAAAGAAGCAAAAGCAGATTTAAACCGTCCAACTTTAATTGAAATTAAAACAACAATCGGTTTTGGTTCTCCAAATAAAGGTGGAAAATCTGCATCACACGGTGCTCCACTAGGTAAAGATGAAACTTCATTAACTAAAGCTGCATACGGCTGGACTTATGAAGAGCCATTCTTCGTTCCAGAAGAAGTAAGAGAGCACTACAGCCAATTTGTAGAAGCTGGCAAACAAAAAGAAAGTGTATGGAATGAATTATTTGCAGAATATAAAAAAGAATACCCTGAATTAGCAAAACAATTTGAAATGGCATTAAATGGCGAGCTACCTGAAAACTGGGAAGCTTCACTTCCAAGCTTTGAAGCTGGTTCTTCAGTTGCAACTCGTGATGCTTCAGGTAAAGCATTAAATGCTGCTGCTACGGCAATTCCCCAATTAATCGGTGGTTCAGCTGACTTAGCAGGATCAAATAAAACGTTAATCACGTCTGAAAAGAACTATGCAATCGATAGCTTTGCTGCTCGTAACATTTGGTTCGGTGTTCGTGAATTTGCAATGGGTGCTGCACTAAACGGTATGGCACTTCACGGTGGCGTAAAAGTATTTGGAGCTACATTCTTCGTATTCTCTGATTACCTACGTCCAGCAATTCGTCTAGCTGCTTTAATGAAGCTACCTGTAACATATGTATTTACACATGATTCAATTGCAGTTGGTGAAGACGGCCCAACACATGAGCCAATTGAGCAATTAGCTGCATTACGTGCAATGCCAGGACTCTCAATTCTTCGTCCAGCTGACGCTAAAGAAACTGCTGCAGCATGGCGCTTAGCAATTGAAAGTACTGATACACCAACAGCACTAGTATTAACTCGTCAAGGTCTACCAACTTTAGAGCTTGATCAAGAAGCTGTATATGAAGGTGTTAAAAAAGGTGCTTACGTTGTTTCTGAAGCAAAAGGAGAAGTTGCTGGTCTATTACTTGCAACAGGTTCTGAAGTGTCATTAGCAATTGCAGCACAAGAAGAGCTAGAAAAAGAAGGCATCTTCGTATCAGTAGTAAGTATGCCAAGCTGGGATCGCTTTGAGAAGCAATCTGCTGAGTACAAAGAAAGTGTGCTTCCAAAAGCTGTGAAGGCTCGCCTTGGAATCGAAATGGCTTCTCCACTTGGATGGAAAGAATTCGTAGGTGACGAAGGTAAAGTTCTTGCTGTTAACACATTCGGAGCATCTGCACCAGCAGACAAACTTCTAGCTGAATACGGCTTTACAGTTGAGAACGTAGTTAAGAACTTCAAAGAAGTACTGTAATATATAGTAGTTTTTACTAACTGCATTTGACCCGTCTATGTGTATAGGCGAGTCAAATGTTTCTAACAATATGGATGATTAGAAACTGGAGGGAAAAAGAAATGAAATTTTTTATCGATACAGCTAACCTAGATGATATTAAAAAAGCGTATAAAATGGGTGTACTATCTGGTGTAACAACGAACCCATCACTTGTAGTAAAAGAAGGCGTTAAATTCGAAGACCGCATCGCGGAAATCCTTCAAGCTGTGCCAGAAGTAGAAAGCGTATCTGCTGAAGTATCTCCAAGCGCTGAAACTGCTGAAGACATGATCGCAGAAGCAGAAGAGCTTCTAAAAATCAACGGTGGCGATAAAAACATCACAATCAAAGTTCCAATGACTGTGGCTGGATTAGAAGCTACTCGCTACCTATCTAAAAAAGGCGTTAAAACTAACGTTACTTTAATCTTCACAGTGAACCAAGCGTTATTAGCTGCTCGCGCAGGTGCAACATATGTATCTCCATTCTTAGGTCGTCTTGACGACATTTCTGAAGATGGCGTACAGCTTGTTGCAAAGATCGCTGAGCTATTCCGTGTTCACAATCTGGATGCACAAATCATCGCTGCATCTGTAAGACACCCAGACCACGTTACTCGTGTAGCACTGGCTGGCGCTCATATCTCAACTATTCCATACTCTGTAATTGAGCAGCTTACTAAGCACCCACTTACAGACCAAGGCTTAGAAAAATTCGCAGCTGACTGGGTAAAAGCAGTAAAATAATTAAATTTTTGAATAAGAACCCCCAATTCGTGCTAGTTTGTGCGGATTGGGTTTTTTTTGTTTTGGGGATACTGAATTAGCAGGGAATTAAAATTGCGATGAAGTCCCGAAC
>NZ_JBALOX010000224.1:0-471 GCF_036965165.1 Bacillus sp. JJ1521
GTTAAATTATAATTTAACCTATAAATGAGAACGTAAAACAGTCCTACTGATGTGGGGCTGTTTTTTTATTAGGTTTTGGGAGGGAGCACCCTCCGTCCCTTACGCAAGTTCCTTCTTCACCAACTCTATAAAATTCTTAGCTGCTGTTGAGACATAATGATGTTCAAGCCAGATCATTCCTAATGAAGAATACAGATTTGCGTCTTTTATCGGCGCAGAGTAGAGATGTTCGTCCCCATACACATCCAAGACAGATTTTGGTACGATTGTTGCTCCCATACCTCCCTTAACCATCTCCATTAATACATGCATATCCGAGCACTCTGCAATACTAGTAAATTGAAGTTTTTGTCTTGAAAATGCTTCATGTATGATGTTATAGCTTCCTAAGCCTTCGGTACTAGGAATAATGAGGGGCAACTGAGAAATCTCTTCAAGCGAAACCGTACCAGTTTTCTTATTGTTAACAAA
>NZ_JBALOX010000224.1:506-12736 GCF_036965165.1 Bacillus sp. JJ1521
AAGTAATAGGAGTCATTTTGAACGATTTTCAAAGTGACGAGAGGATATTTTTTATGGAAGGCCTCAAGCATGTCAGAAAAACCCGAAACAGACAAAGTGTTGATTCCTACAGCAAGAACTCCTTTTGTACCTTCTTCCGTTTCTTGAATTTCATTTTTAATTTCCTCTACACTGTTGACGAGATGCAATGCACGTTGATAGAGGACTTCACCTTTATCGGTTAAATCCATACTTTTGCCGTTGCGCTCAAACAGTTTAACACTGAGTTCTTCCTCCAACTGCTTTAATTGCATGCTTAATGGTGGCTGAGACATATGTAACCGGTTTGCTGCGGCTGTAATATTTTTTTCCTCTGCTATTGCGATAAAATAGCGTAATTGCTTAATGTCCATTAATTTCTCCTTCTATACGAAAAAAGTATGGTTTCTATATGAATTATATATTTTTCATATAGTGAAGTCCATGTTATGATTAGAATCGTTTTTAGGCGAATAGAAAGGTGATTAAAATGGAACGATTTTTTAACTTAAAACAACATGGAACTACAATTGGGAAAGAATTCTCTGCAGGACTAATTTCATATATAACTGTGGTTTATATAATTATTGTGAATGCTACGATTCTGGCAGCAGCAGGCATTCCGATGGAAGCTGGAATCATAGCAACAATCTTAACGAGTTTTTTAGGATGTGTAATCATCGGATTATGGAGTAATACACCTATTCTCCTCATTCCTGGAATGGGTCTTAATGCAATGTTTACTTACACAATCGTGCAATCAGGTGGATTTACATGGCAAGAAGCGCTGGCGATGGTATTCGTTTCAGGGATGATCTTCGTTGTGATTGCTTTTACACCTTTGGCTAAAGTGATAACATCATCGATTCCGAATTCCTTAAAGGAAGCAATTACAATTGGAATTGGAATTCTGTTGATTTTAATTGGGTTTGATAATGCTGGTATCATTACAAGTTCTGAACACACATTACTAGCAATTGGAGATTTAAGCAGTCCAACTGTCATCGTAACATTTATTGGGCTAATCATAACCGTTTTATTATTTATTAAAAATGTACCCGGCAATCTTTTATTAAGTATTTTGATTACATCAGTATTATCCATTTGGTTTGGCGGAGCACATGTTGAGGGGATTTCCTTAACGACACCTGATTTTCAGGAGTACTTTGGTGTGTTTGGCCAACTATCATGGTCTGAAGCGGGCAATATCGTCTTTTGGTTAACCTCCATTTCATTAGCGATGGTTCTCGTTTTTGAAAACATTGGTTTGATTCATGGACATACCAATATGCTAAATCGTCCAGAAAGTAGTAAAAAATCACTTCAAGCAACAGCGGTGTCTGTATTATCTTCTGGAGTCTTTGGAACAAGTCCAACAGTTGCGTCTGTGGAAACAGCTGCAGGAATTACGGCTGGAGGAAGAACAGGGCTAACCAGTATTGTAACTGGGGTTATGTTTTTCGTTTCAATGTTATTTATTCCAGTGATTAAAATGGTTCCTGCAAGCGCGGTTTCTCCGATTCTAATTTTAATCGGCGTTCTGATGCTGCAAAATATTGTGAACATTTCGATGGATGATTTTACGGAGAGCTTTCCTGCACTTTTAATTATTGTGTTGATTCCACTAACATATAGCATTGCGGACGGCATGGCGATTGGCTTTATTTTATATCCATTAATGAAGTTGTTGATGGGGAAAGGGAAGGAAATTCACCCCGCACTTTATATGATCGCGATTTTGTTTATTAGTAATTTTGTGATTCAGTATGTGTTTTAACAAAAGCAGTCCTGTTGGGCTGCTTTTGTTGTTAGAAAAAAACTTATTAGAACATCCCATTTTCATTTGGAGAATTCTCTGGTATGGGTTGTCCAATATCCCATAACTCAACAATTTGGTCATCAACGAAACGAAAGATATGTACAACGGCTGCTCCGAGATCATCCGGATTTTGTCTGATATGTGAGTATACTGTAACTTTATCTTCACCCTGAATTGCCATCTTCACCTCAAAAATCTTTTGTGGGTTTTGGGCTACATTTTCTTCCATGGCGAGCATGAGACTTTCTGCATCACCACGAAAATAGGGGTTGTGATGGGAAAAATCAGGACTAACGTATTTCTGATAGGCTTCGCGAACATTTCCTGATGCTGCTGATTTTAAAAATAAAATTGCAATCTCTTTAAGAGACGGGTCTGACATATTCATCGGTATCCTCCTTATTCCAAAAGTTATATATTTTGAAGTATAAACGCAAAAATAAATCCTTTCAACTACGGAAATTGTGTATGATATACGTATAATTAAGTGCTTTGAGGAGGAAGTCTGCTTGAGTATTCAATTTGAAGTAAAAAAGACCATCGCTGTATCTCAGCAAAAAGTGTATCAAGGGTTACTAGATCTTGAATCTGCACAACAATGGATGCAAGGATTTGTAGGAATAGAACGTTTAGATGAAGGACAAATGCGTGTGGGAAGTGAATGGAGAGAAACAAGAAAGATGTTTGGAACGAAGGCTACTGAACATTTTGAAGTAATTGAACTTAATGAACCAAATAAAATTGTGCTTCGCTGTGATGGGACAAAAGGAACAACAGGTAAAGGAGAATTTTTGTTTACATACATACTTGCTTCAACAGAAGGACAGACGTTTATTACGTTGAATGGTGAAATCAACGGAATGACTGGTATAGCTAAATTTTTCGGTAAATTGATGGCAGGAACCTTTAGAAAGGCTTGTGAAAAAGATTTAGATTCTTTGAAAACGTATTTGGAAACGAATGAATAACTTTTTCTCTTTTTTCCAAGAATGTAGGAGGTACATCAACACCCTATGTAGAAATTACATACTGTGGAAAAAATGATGAAAATGTAGGAGGATATGATGGGAAGATTAGTACATTTTGAAATTCATGTAGATGACATGGAACGAGCAAAAACATTTTATGGTGATGTATTTGATTGGAAATTTGAAGATTGGACTGACTATGCGGGGATGCCATATTTTGGAGCGGTCACTGGAGATGAAAATAAACTTGGTATTAATGGAGCATTGATGCAAAGACAGAGTCCTCCTCCAGGAGCAAACCAGCCATTGAATGGCTATGCTTGTACAATGGGTGTGGAGGATTACGATTCTACTGAGCAAAAAATTATCGCCAACGGCGGTAAGGTAGCAATGCCGAAATATGCACTACCTGGAATGGCATGGCAGGGCTATTATGTTGATACCGAAGGAAACATATTTGGGATTCATCAACCAGATGAGAACGCGAAATAAATAGTAAAAGATTCTATCAAATAATACAGCCTTTTCCCACTGTATAGTGGGCGAAGGCTGTATTTGAGTTATGTATTATCGATGCTGATCGAAAAGAATTTGATTCCCATCTGGGTCTTCTAACACGAAATGTGCGGGTCCTTCACCTGTTTCATCAGCTTCAGTCAGCATCGTTATTCCTTTTTCTTTAAGTTGCTTTTGAATTTCTCGAACGTCAGTAAACGAATCTAGGTTTTGTGCATTTTGATCCCATCCAGGATTAAAAGTGAGAATATTTTTATCAAACATTCCTTGGAATAAACCAATTACAGTATTTTCATTCTTCATGATTAACCAATTTTGGGTGATGTCCCCACCCAAGGTTTGAAATCCAAGGTTCTCGTAAAATTTTTTTGATTTATGAATGTCTTTTACATTTAAACTTACAGAAAATGCGCCAAGTTTCATACTCTCTCCACCTTTTCTTAATTTAATTTAACTATAAATGAGTGCACTGAAATATACAATATTCTTCTTTAGATGAGGATTTTTATATAGAAGGTAGATATCAGTAAAAATGAAAGGTGATAATGAATGGAAAAAATAAGAACAATTGAATCGGTAGATCAATATATTTTGGTTTTGCCAGAAGATATTCAACACATAACGTCCGAATTAAGAAAAATCATCCTAGAAGCCTCACCTAACTTGGTGGAGGAATATAAATGGTCAATGCCTAATTACTCTTATAATGGATTAGTATGTTATCTGCAAGCATCGAAGAAACATGTGAATCTTGGTTTTCATAAGGGTACTGAATTACAGGAAATGGACAAAAATCAATTATTACAAGGGTCAGGCAAAGGTATGAGACATATTCGAATAAAAAAGATGGAAGAGATTCAGCCGGATATTTTTACTGAATTTATTAAGACAGCAATGGCATTGAATGAGTAATAGTTGATAAAGGGACAGAGCGGAGGCTATGTCTCTTTAATTTTGGGGTAATTGACATATCCCGTTGCCTTAAATTTTTAATTTTTGATTAATTCGAGCAATTCTATTGACAGTAACAAACTCTTCTTATTAATATTATGTTATATAGACGAAGAAATAAAAAACGTAATATAGATGATTGTATATGGGGAGTGAGAAGTTTGAAGATTAGTGCAAAACGTAGTGAACTGGTGGAAGTAGCAAAGGGGAACATACCTGCTGATTTATATATAAAAGGTGGGACAGTCATCAATGTGTATTCAGGTGAGTATTTAAAGCTGAATGTGGCTGTTTATAGGGATAGTATTGCGTATGTCGGTGAAAGTGAAGAGATGGTTGGCGAACATACGAAGATCATTCATGCCGAAGGAAAATATGTATCTCCCGGGTTTATTGAGGCGCATTCCCACCCCTGGGTTGTTTACAATCCGGTCAGCATGACGAGCAAGGTGTTACCACTTGGTACAACAACAACTGTTAATGATAATCTATTTTTCTATTTACATATGGGAGCAAAAGGATTCAAAGACATGGTTCATGATTTAAATTCATTACCTGGAAATTTCCTCTGGCTTGTTAGGCTTGTTTCTCAGGCGGATTATCCAGGGGAACGTGAATGGTATAACCATCAGGATATTCAGGAACTCCTGGCAATGGAGGAGGTTGTCGGTTCAGCCGAAGTAACGCGTTGGCCGTTGCTTTATAATGGGGATCCATTTTTACTCGAAACCATGGACTATGTAAAAGAAATTGGAAAAATATCTGATGGACATACATCAGGCTGTTCATACGAAAAATTAAATGCAATTGTCGCATCAGGTGTGACTGCATGTCATGAGGCAATTACAGCAAAAGAAGCATTGGACCGCCTTCGTTTAGGCATGTGGACGACACTCCGGAACAGTTCACTCCGACCAGACCTTGTAGAAGTTATAAAAATGATCACAGAAGGAAACGTCAACACTAGCCGGATTGTGATGACGACAGATGGACCACATCCTGGCTTTATTGAAAGAGAAGGATTTGTCGATGGACTTGTCCGTCAAGCGGTTGATCTCGGTGTGCCAGTGATGGATGCGATTCAAATGGTAACGATCAATGCAGCTACTTATCTCCGTTTAGAGGATTATATTGGCGGAATTGCACCTGGAAGAAAGGCAGATATCCTTTTGCTTCCCGACCTAGTCGACTTCCGCCCAGATTTAGTCGTTGCGGGTGGAGAAATAGTGGCAGAAAATGGTCAATTATTAGCATTAATGCCGGAAATCGACTGGACGAGGTATGTTGTTCGGGAAGCATTTGAATTTCCAAAATCGGTTCTTGAAAATCCTGAACTCTATCAATATCCACATCCAGATGAAAATGAACCACTACCAGTTTCCTATTTTAAAAGTAATGTGATTACTGCAAGGAAGGACACGGTGATTCCTTCAGTAAATGGGTTCGCAGATCTGTCAGGACATGAAGGACTTGTGTATTCGGCATTGATTGACCGAAGAGGGAATTGGGTGAGTAGAGCTGTCTTGGAAAGATTTGCGGTTACATTAGATGGCATGGCTTCAACGTATAATACGACGACAGAATTGCTAGTTGTCGGAAGAAATCCGCAAGCGATGGCAAAAGCTGCAGCACGTGTTCACGAAATAGGCGGAGGAATTGTCATCGTTGATGGTAACGAAATCATACTTGAAATCCCATTACCACTAACAGGCATGATGACAACAAATCCAACATTTGATAAAGCAGTGGAGTATCATGATGAATTACTCAAAACTTTGCAGGAACGAGGATTTCCGTTCCATGATATTCTTTACACATTGTTATTCTTAACCTGCGACTTCTTGCCGGGATTGCGCTTGGTACCGTATGGGTTATATGAGGTGAAAAGGGATGATATTTTGTTGAAGGCTGAACCTTTTACAAGTAAAGTCGCAAAGTAAACTGTTTTAAGTATAGGAGGTTAAGTAAGAAACCTGCAAACACTGAAATATCAATGTTTGCAGGCTTCTTTGTTATGAAAAACTATTAATTTTGATTAAATTCCTCAGCAAGAAACTCGAGCAAAGCCCTTACCGCAAAGGATTGGTATCTGTCTTTTTTTGTAATGACTAAAAGCTCCCATAATGGTGGTGATTCAAGCGGGATCATGTTAATTTGAGATTCATCCATTTTTGAATAAATGGATTTCGGTAAAAGAGTGATTCCAAGTTGGGCAATCACAAGTTCCGTTATCAAGTCCCATTGCGAGCTTACATAAGCAATTTTTGGTGAGAAGCCCGCCTTTTGACACTGCTCAATAATTAAATTATGTAAGGCAAATTCCTGATTAAAGAGAATAAATGATTCATTTTCTAATTGCTCTAGTTTTACAGATTTTTCACTAGATAATAGATGTGTGGGATGCGTAAAAAGCATAAATTCTTCTTTGATAAAAGGGTGTATCCTAAATTTGTTGTGATCTGTTGGGTTTACGACAATCCCGACGTCTACTTTCCCTTCATCTACTAAATGTTCAATTCGTTTTGCACCAAGTTCAATTAATTCTATAGAAACTTGAGAATGATACATTCCAAATTTCCCAGCAATCGTTGGAAAGAAAAGTGTCCCAATTAAGGGAGGGATCCCAATTTTGATATTCCCAGTTGGTAGGTTCATTAGGTCGTCTATTAATGTATGAAGTTCATTTGTTGCACCGAGTATTTTAGAGGCCTGCTTATATACGATTTCGCCGGCATCCGTCAATATAAGCTTTCGGGTTGAGCGTTCAAATAGTTCAACCCTGAGTTCTGTTTCTAATTTTTTGATGGATTTACTTAAGGTTGGTTGTGAAATGTAGGTGTTGACCGCTGCTTTTGTGAAACTACCATAATCTACAACTTCAATAAAATAGCGTAAATCTTTTAACTCCATTGAACCCTCCATATATTCCATTTTTTAATAAAGTTTATTCTTATTATTCATTTTACGGATAAATGGGATTGTTGTAAAATTTCATTAAGAAGATATTGAAAATTTAGAAATAATGGTGAAGTTTCATTATCTGGAGGGATTAAATATGAAAAAAATCTATTCAAGCTTTGAAGATGCTGTAAGCGGTATCAAAGATGGAATGACCCTTATGGTAGGAGGGTTTGGCCTCGTTGGAATTCCAGAAAATCTAATAAACGGACTTCGTAAAACGAATGTAAAGGAATTGACAATCATTTCAAATAACTGCGGGGTGGATGATTGGGGACTTGGGATCCTTTTGCAAAATAAACAGATTAAAAAAATGATTTCCTCGTATGTGGGAGAAAACAAGGAGTTTGAAAGACAGGTTTTGAGTGGGGAATTAGAAGTTCAACTTGTTCCACAAGGATCATTGGCGGAGAAAATTCGTGCTGGTGGGGCGGGCATTCCTGCATTTTATACACCAGCAGGAGTAGGAACACCAATTGCTGAAGGACGCGAAACGAAAGAGTTTAACGGAAAAGAATATTTATTAGAAGAAGGATTAACATCAGATTTTAGTTTAGTAAAAGCATGGAAAGCGGACAAAATAGGGAATTTAGTCTATCGAAAAACAGCCCAAAACTTTAATCCAATTATGGCTGCTGCTGGGAAAGTCACGATTGCGGAGGTAGAAGAGATTGTCGAGATCGGTGAGCTTGACCCTAACGAAATACACACACCGAGTATATATGTTCAAGGACTGATTGTAGGTAAGCATGAAAAACGAATTGAACGCTTAACTGTTAGAGATTAAGGGGGGAAATCAATGTCTAATAACGTGAGAGTCCATATTGCACAAAGGGCAGAGCAGGAAATTCAAGATGGAAATTATGTGAATTTGGGAATTGGAATGCCTACGATGGTGGCAAATTATATTTCCGACAATAAACAGGTCGTTTTACAATCGGAAAACGGCTTGTTGGGAATTGGTCCTTATCCCTCCAAGGACGAGGTAGATCCAGACCTGATCAATGCCGGAAAAGAAACGGTAACAGCGATGACAGGGGCTAGCTTCTTTAGTAGTGCTGAATCCTTTGCGATGATCCGTGGAGGACATATCAATATTGCGATTCTTGGTGGTATGGAGGTTTCAGAGACGGGTGACCTTGCAAACTGGATGATTCCTGGAAAAATGATAAAGGGAATGGGAGGGGCCATGGACCTCGTTCATGGTGCCAGAAAAATCATTGTGATTATGGATCATGTCAATAAAAAAGGGGAAGCGAAAATCTTATCAAAATGTACCCTGCCTTTAACCGGAAAGGGAGTTGTGAATCGAATCATTACCGACCGTGCTGTAATAGATGTCACAGAGAATGGTTTAAAATTAGTAGAGGTTGCGAAAGGATTTACGGTAGAGGATATCATAGCATCTACTGAGCCAAAGCTTCTTATTGATGACGTCGTACTTGATGCGTACTAGGGCAATTTTAGCGAGTAACCACTAACCGGTTATTCGCTTTTTTTGGTATACTAATAGTGAACGTAGTCAACGGATGGAGGGAATACTATGGCTAAAAAGAAACAAAAGCCATCTGTGAAAAAGCAAAAAGATGAAAAGCTTAGCCTTGGTGATTTACTGAATGAGGACATTGTTTCTAAGCTAAAAAATACTCAGCAACAGTTAACGGAAGAAGCGCAAAAGAAACAAGAAGCTGAACTTGAAAGAAAAAGAGAGGAACGAAAACAACGGGAAAAAAATAAATCATTTGAGGAGCTTTTCAATGAAAGTGAACTTAAATGGTCAGATTTTAAATAATGCAATTATCCCACAGGTATTCCTGTGGGATTTCTTTTGAGTTTATCTATGTTGTGCATAAATAGATGCCTTTGTAAGTTCTCTAATTTTCCGTATTTCATCATCAGTTAATGGGCTAGCGTTGGCGGCTTTAGTATTGCTCTGAATTTGTTCGATGGAACTCGCACCTGTTATGACAGAAGCAACAGCATCCTCAAACAAACAATATTGCAGTGCAATTTCAGCAAGTGGTCTGTTGGCCGCTATATCTGATTTTAAGCTAGAGATTACAGCCTTCAGTTCCTCAAAGGAATAATCAAGGTATCCATTTTGTTTCATACTTTGACTAGCATTCTCAACTGGTCGATTGGTGAGTAAGCCTTTTGCTACAGGTCCGCGTGCAACAACACTTACTTCATGTTCATTTAAAAAGGAAAGCATCTGCTCCTCAGGGCGTCGATCCAAAATGCTGTATTGCATCATCACACTTATGATGGATGATTTTTTTACAAATTCTCGTATCACATTCGGACGGATAGAGGAGATTCCATAGTACCGAATGACCCCTTCTTCTTTTAACTCCTCGAACGCTTCAATTGTTTCATCGATATGATCTTCCATGGTTCCCCCGTGGAGTTGGTAGAGATCAATATAATCCGTTTGAAGGCGCTGTAGGCTATCTTTAACAGCTGATTTTATGTATTTTTTTGATGGATCCCAGGACCATCCTTCTTTTCCTTTTTCAAATCGGTTTCCGACTTTCGTGGCTAGTATGATATCATGTCTTTTTGATTTAAGGGCTTTTCCAACGAATTCTTCATTTAGACCTTGATCATATAAATCAGCGGTATCTAAATAGTTAATTCCCGAATCGACAGCAGCATCAATGATTTGTAAGGCGTTTTTTTCTTCCGTACCAATGGACATACAGCCTAATCCTATTTTACTTACATATAAGTCGGAAGTTCCAATTCTTCTTTTTTCCATACGATCCCCTCCAGAATTTGTAATTCTTCTCTCATCTAGTCATATTTTATCCTTTTCATCTAAGAACCACAAATCATTTGAAGGGGAAGTCAGGTGGGTTTATTTTTTACCTTGATCCGCTTTGCCTTGATTGATCCACTCCTGGACAGTTTGGTAGGAACGGCTATATTCTTTAAGTTTTGCCCGTATTTCCCAAGCCTTGCCGACTAATGCTATCCGATTTTCACCAATCACAATTTTCATAGCAAACCTCCTCGGAATTATAAAAAAACGAAAAGAACTATGCTAAAATGTATGAAGAAGACAGATTTCGTAGAACAAGGAGCTGGCAATATAATGGATCATTTACTAGAAAAAACAATTAGTAGGGAAGTTCTTTATGAGGGTAAGATTATCGATTTACATATAGAAGAGGTAGAGTTACCAAATGGAAATACTAGTAAACGTGAGCTAATCAAGCATCCCGGAGCTGTTGCGATTCTTGCCTTAACTGATGATCAAAAGCTTGTAATGGTGCAGCAATATCGAAAAGCATTAGAGAAAGTAATTATTGAGATTCCAGCTGGAAAGCTTGAAAAAGGAGAAGCACCGGAAGTCACTGCAAAAAGAGAATTAGAAGAAGAAACCGGTTATGATTGTGAAACATTGACTCCGCTTATTTCTTTTTACACATCACCGGGTTTTGCAGATGAATTGGTTCATCTTTTTATCGCGAAAGGTCTAAAGAAAATTGAAAATCCTGCTGGTCTGGATGAAGATGAATTTGTCGATGTGCTTGAGGTTACATTAGAAGAAGCAATAGATTTTATAAAAGAACAAAAAATTTATGATGCAAAAACGGCTTATGCAGTTCAGTATTTACAACTACAACAAGCACTAGGAGAATAAGCCAAGATGAACAATTACTATGTTGACCTCCATATTCATATTGGAAGAACGAATACGGGTAGACCAGTAAAAATCACAGGTGCCAAATCACTTACAATCGGGAATATTCTTCAGGAGTCCACTGAAATTAAAGGAATGGACATGATTGGTGTCATTGATTGTCATGTTCCGGAAGTCATTGGGGAGCTTGAGTCATTGATTGAAATGGGCGATGTTTACCCCTATGAAGAAGGTGGGTTACGGTTTAAAAATGTAACACTCATATTAGGATCTGAGCTTGAAATCTACGATGATAACTGCAAAGGACCCATCCATGTCCTCGCATTTATGCCTACAATCGAAAAAATGAAGCTATTTTCTGCCTGGCTATCTGAACGAATGAAAAATATAACATTGAGTTCGCAAAGGATCTATGTGGATGGAAGAGAGCTGCAAAGAAAGGTAAAAGAGTTATCAGGCATTTTTATTCCTGCTCATGTTTTCACTCCCTACAAAAGCATGTATGGCCGGGGTGTAAAACAATCTTTAACTGAAGTGTTCGATGAAGAATTAATTGATGGAATCGAACTAGGATTAAGCTCAAATACTGAAATGGCAGATCAGATTAAAGAATTGCATCAGTTCACTTTTGTCTCAAACTCGGATGCACATTCCCTCCCGAAAATTGCTAGAGAATATCAAATCATGAAAATGAAAGAACCTACATTTGAAGAACTCAGACTTGCCCTCCATCAAAAAGAAGGCAGAGAAGTTGTCGCAAATTACGGGTTAGATCCATTATTGGGAAAATACCATAAAACAACCTGTGATAAATGTTTAACAATCATTGAGGATGTTTTGGCGGAGGTTTGTCCTAGCTGCGGGCATACAGGATTTGTCAAAGGTGTTTTTGACAGGCTACAGGAGTTAAAAAACACGGATGAATTAAATCCAAATCGACCTCCATATGTACACCAGGTACCACTTGAATTTATTCCTGGACTAGGCCCGAAAACCTTACAAAAACTGAGGGATTATTTTAAAACAGAAATGGCAATTCTTCATGAAATACCTGAAGAAGAACTAAGACGTGTAGTCAAAGGTCCGATCGTGGATATCATCATTCAAGCCCGCCAAGGAAAACTCCGCCTAAAATCCGGTGGTGGCGGTAAATACGGTAAAGTAGACTCCAAATAATATAAGTCGTTCCCTTTTGCGGTACCCGCATATAAAAACTATATATACATTCAACTCTAAAAGCAGTGGATTTCAGGAAATCACACTGCTTTTAACATTTCTTTGGGTAATAAATGGTGAAATTAGTAAAAGAGACTTATTTTACTAATATAAAATCTCAAGTGGTTCTACTATTAAT
>NZ_JBALOX010000224.1:12914-16116 GCF_036965165.1 Bacillus sp. JJ1521
AGGATTATCGCTTATTTTCGTTTAAGTTATTATGCTAACTGGGTAGTTGAGTCGCAAAAGGAGTTTAAAAAGCTTCTATTTTCAGAAAAGTCTTGACGATATTAGTATCTATGTTTATATTTTACATATAACCGATTGGTTATATGTTAGAAGTGAGGGAATGATTATGTCAGATGTTTACCGTGCACTAAGTGATTCAACCAGGCGGCGTATTTTAAGCATACTTAAACAAGGAAATAAAACCCAAAAGGAGATAGTCGAAGCATTTGATATCTCTCAACCTGCAATTAAGAAGCATTTGGATATTCTCTTGGAGGAAAGAATTATTTCACAGAGCATGAAAGGGAAGTATCGTATCTATTCATTAAATCTCAACACCCTCCAAATCGCCTACCATGAAATGCTTCAATACATCGGAGAACTACTTGATGATCAGCTCGAAAGTCTAAAAAATTATGTAGAAAAAGGAGAGAATCGAGATGAACAAGATTAAGGATTCCGTAAAAAGAGAAATTGTTGTTAATGCACCATTGAAGCATGTTTGGGATGCATTGACTAAGCCTGAACATTTAAACCGTTGGTATACAAAAAATGCAGAAATAGAGTTTCGTGTGGGTGGCAGAGGTTTTATGAATCATGGCTGGGGAGCAACATCAGAGGGGGTATTTACAGAAATTGAAGCAATGAAACGCTTTGTGCTTCAGAGCATTGATGGGGATTTTACTACTATTACTTCTTTAGAAAAAGTGGAAAATGGTATTCTTGTCAGGATTGAATATCAAGCTTCCTTTATTGGTGAAATGAATCAAGCTACAAAGGAAAATATGCTGTTTGGTACAGGTCAATTCTTAGAAAATCTGAAGAGTGTTTATGAAACTGGTACAGATATTCGTTCGGAGTTGTGGAAAGCTTGGATTGGTATTTTACACACAACAAACGAGGGGATTAGAGGTACAAGAGTTTTACAGGTGAGGGAAGGTTCAGTAGCTGCAGTAGCTGGAATTATACCTGAAGATATAATAATGGAGATCGATGGAGAAGAAATTGTAGATTATGAAACCTTTGAAAGGGCATTGAACAAAAAAGCTGTGAATCGCACTGTTACCCTAACAGTAGGAAGAAAAAATGAAAAGTTAATGATAAACTGCCGTGTAGATGCTTATCCTGTATCTTATTAAGTTTACATGAAGAAGATGCTTACCAATATATTGGAAACAAGAGTATAGGGATAAGATAAAATAATAATTATATTCCTTCTTGGAGTAACGGGTATCAAGAGTTTAAGAGCATAGCTGTCAATAAGACGGCTTTTCTTTATTTAACAAACGGTGCAGGATAATTGAAGAAGAAAAAGCCTTCCTCTTATGTCAAAGTAGAAAAAAAAAGCGACATAAAATGAGGGGGAAAAAGAAAGTCCCTGGACTAAGTATTTAAACAAACAATTGTCCAAGGACTTCATAATTCCTATTTTAATAGAGAGACTCATACGGCTTCAATAATTTGTAGTCAATTACAACAAAAGTATTATGTAACAATTTGATTCAAATAAATGGACAGCTTCCACCCAAGGACTAAAGTGACGAAAATGTAACATTATCCATCAAATTGATAGATTAATCGATGGTTTTTTTCATTTCGGTTTAGTATATTTACAATTAGAAATGAAGGTCTAACAGACGTTGGACTATAAATGAGAATTTATAGGGAGGTAACAATGGAAGAATTGGATATTATATTGATAATTAAAATGATTATTGTTGGGCTAGTTCAAGGTTTTACAGAACCAATTCCAGTGTCATCTAGTGGGCACGTAATGATTGTGAGTGAAATCTTGGGTCTAGGTGAACAAGGATTTACTTTTGCTATATTAACAAACACAGCTTCGCTATTTGCGATACTTTATTTTTATAGAAAAGATATTGCAAGACTTGCAGTAAATTCATTTCTATATTTGAAAACGAAAGATCTTCGTTATAAGAGTGACTTTCGTTTTGTTTTCTTTATCGTCATTGGAACTATCCCAGCTGGTGTTCTTGGGATACTATTAAGTGATTTTATATCAGAAAGTGTTAGTATGACAACGATTGCGTTAATGCTTTTCGTAACAGGTATTGCCTTGTGGTTAATTCGCAATTTGAAAGGTAATAAAGACGAAAGTGATATTAAAGGTAAAGATGCTTTCATTGTAGGCTTAGGGCAGGCTGTTGCATTAATACCAGGTATCAGTCGTTCAGGTGCAACAATTATTTCAGCAATTGCTGTTGGAATGAAACAAGATACGGCACTCCGATTTTCATTTATGTTGTATATTCCCGTGAGCCTAGGAGGAGTTATTTTAGGTCTTTCTGATTTTTTAAATGAACCTAATAAAGCAGACTTAGCAATTCCGTATTTAGCTGCATTTATTGCAACACTTTTAATGACCTTTATTGCGTTGAAGTGGTTTTTGGGAATTATGAAAAATGGGAAGCTTGCTTATTTTACATATTATTGTTTTTTCGTAGGAGCATTACTTTTAATTTTCTTCTAACGGATAGCAATAGTTGAAGATCAGGGCTGTTTTAAGGGCAGCTTTTTTCTTATTGCACTAACGAGGCAGCAGGGTAGTTGAATAATAAAAAACTTTTCTTTTATGTCGAAGTAGAAACAAAAAGCGAAGCAAAAAAAGACCTTCACATCAAATGTAATAGTCTTAGATTTGTTTTTTTATGATGATTTTCAGAGTGATAAATGCGGGAATCCACTACTTTTCCAAGGCAATGGATTCCCAAAAGAAGGAGTTAGTGGCTGCTATTATGTCTTCGTAATAGCAATAATAGTATATTCGGAAAAGGATTAAGCGACTTGGACAAATATTGGTTTTTTAAAAAAATTAATGCACTGTTCGAACAAACTACAAATTAAAAACATTTTCATTGCTGAACTAATGAGGCAGTTATGTAAAAGAAGGGAATATTGGTTATTTATAATGATTGTTGCTCTGGAATAAAAAAGACTTTGCATTAACCATCCCCGAGATTCATTAAAAATGAATAGAGAAAATTCAATTAAACAATTTGCAAACTTGCTAGATATAAAAACATCCGTAATCGACTGAAAGAGTAGAAAAGTTGAATTTTTATTGAAACCCTCATTTTAAAATCCATATCTTTAAGAAGGGAGCACTTGGTAACTGGGCTCCCTAAAGGTGTTCAGTTATGAA
>NZ_JBALOX010000225.1:0-259 GCF_036965165.1 Bacillus sp. JJ1521
GCTTGGGCTGAAAGTGGCAGTTGTTGAAAAAGGAAAGCTGGGTGGTACGTGTTTACATGCGGGCTGTATTCCAAGTAAAGCTCTTTTAAGAAGTGCAGAAGTGTATGCAACAACGAAAAGAAGTGAGGAATTCGGTGTCATCGCAAAAGATGTTTCACTCGATTTTTCAAAAGTACAGAACCGAAAAAATAAAATCACTGAACAGTTATATAAAGGTGTCCAGCATTTAATGAAACAAGGAAAAATTGATGTCATTGAA
>NZ_JBALOX010000225.1:304-1972 GCF_036965165.1 Bacillus sp. JJ1521
AAAATTGATGTCATTGAAGGCTTTGGACGAATCTTAGGACCGTCTATTTTTTCACCAATACCTGGAACCATTTCCGTTGAGATGAACAATGGTGAAGAAAATGAAATGTTGATTCCTAAAAACGTCCTTATTGCAACAGGGTCGAGACCAAGGTCATTACCTGGACTTGAAATTGATGGGGATTATGTTTTAACCTCTGACGAAGCCCTTCAAATGGATAGCCTTCCTCAATCAATAATCATCGTTGGAGGGGGCGTGATCGGCATTGAATGGGCATCAATGCTTCACGATTTCGGGGTAGATGTAACCGTACTTGAATACGCTGATCGAATTCTTCCAACAGAGGATCATGAAATCTCAAAGGAAATGCAGCGTTTGCTTAAGAAAAAAGGCGTAAAAGTTGTAACTGGTGCGAAAGTTTTACCGGAGACTCTCGAAAAAGGAGAAGGGATTACAATCCAAGCTGAGCATAAAGGTGAAGCTAAATCCTTTTCTGCAGACAAGGTGCTTGTATCAGTCGGTCGACAAGCGAATGTTGAAAATATAGGTCTTGAAAATACAGAGATTGTGTTGGAAAAAGGATATATCACTACAAATGAATTTTTCCAGACGAAAGAATCCCATATTTATGCGATTGGCGATGTGATTGGCGGGCTTCAGCTTGCGCATGTAGCGTCCCACGAGGGAATAGTTGCAGTTGAGCATATTGCTGGGGAAAATCCTACACCTATCGATTATTCTCTTGTTTCAAAATGTGTGTACAGCAATCCTGAGATAGCAAGTGTTGGATTTACTGAAGAGGAAGCAAAAGAAAAAGGATTTTCTGTTAAAGTAGGTAAGTTTCCATTCAGAGCCATCGGAAAAGCACTTGTTTTTGGTGAGTCTGATGGATTTGTAAAACTTGTTGTTGATGAGTCTTCAGATGATTTACTAGGAGTTCATATGATTGGACCACATGTAACAGATATGATATCAGAGGCTGGTTTAGCGAGAGTACTAGATGCAACACCATGGGAGATTGCCAATACTATCCATCCACATCCAACCTTATCAGAAGCAATTGGCGAAGCAGCTTTAGCCGTAGATGGAAAGGCAATACACGCATAAGTTTTTCATTCATTTAATATTTTGTTACTATGCGGGGTTGTCCAAACTTACGTATATTTAGATTTTTTAGGGAGGTATTTTCATGACCGATAATCGTCATCATGCATTGGGATTAAGTGATGAAGCAGTTCTTGAAATGTATGAAACAATGCTGTTAGCTAGAAAAATAGATGAAAGAATGTGGCTATTAAATCGTGCTGGAAAAATTCCATTCGTAATTTCCTGCCAAGGGCAAGAAGCGGCACAAGTAGGAGCAGCGTTTGCGCTTGACCGTGACAAAGATTATGTATTGCCTTATTACCGCGATATGGGGGTTGTTCTTACATTCGGAATGACAGCGAAGGAATTAATGCTGTCTGGATTTGCAAAGGCAGAAGACCCGAATTCAGGCGGACGTCAAATGCCTGGTCACTTTGGACAAAAGAAAAATAGGATTGTAACAGGTTCTTCTCCAGTAACGACACAGGTCCCACATGCAGTAGGTGTGGCCCTTGGTGGAAGAATGGAAGGAAAGGATTTAGTTACATTTGTAACGTTCGGTGAAGGTTCATCGAATCAGGG
>NZ_JBALOX010000225.1:2030-8682 GCF_036965165.1 Bacillus sp. JJ1521
AATCAGGGAGATTTCCATGAAGGTGCGAATTTCGCAGCGGTTCATAAGCTTCCGGTTATCTTCATGTGTGAAAATAATAAATACGCCATTTCTGTTCCATATGAAAAGCAGGTAGCTTGTGAAAAAATTTCCGACCGCGCTATTGGGTATGGAATGCCAGGTGTAACAGTTGATGGAAATGACCCACTTGAAGTATATAAGGCAGTTAAAGAAGCGGCAGATCGGGGGCGTAGAGGAGAAGGACCGACCTTAGTAGAGACCATCTCATACCGTTTGACTGCGCACTCATCTGATGATGATGATCGTGCCTACCGTGAACAGGAAGAAGTGGCAGAGGCGAAAAAGAATGACCCAGTCCTTTCTTTTGCGACCTATTTAAATCAAGTTGGAGTCTTAAATGAGGCGAAGGAAAAGGTAATTGGAGATCGTGTTGCAAAGCTTGTCAATGAAGCAACTGATTATGCAGAAAACGCACCATATGCAGAGCCAGAGTATGCTTTAAAGCATGTATACGCTGAACAGTAAGGGGGAAAAAGAATGCCTGTAATCTCATATATTGATGCCGTAACAATGGCAATTCGCGAAGAAATGGAACGTGATCCTAAAGTTTTTATCTTAGGAGAAGACGTAGGAAAAAAAGGTGGAGTATTTAAGGCGACAAATGGACTTTATGAGCAATTCGGTGAGCAGCGTGTAATGGACACCCCTTTAGCTGAGTCTGCTATTGCAGGTGTCGGAATAGGTGCAGCCATGTATGGAATGAGACCTATTGCGGAAATGCAATTTGCTGATTTTATTATGCCTGCTGTCAATCAAATTATCTCGGAAGCTGCTAAAATCCGCTATCGTTCAAACAATGATTGGAATTGTCCAATCACCATTAGAGCTCCCTATGGTGGGGGAGTACATGGAGCGCTTTATCACTCTCAATCCGTAGAAGCTGTTTTTGCAAACCAACCGGGGTTAAAAATTGTGATGCCTTCTACGCCTTATGACGTAAAAGGCTTGTTAAAGGCTGCTATTCGTGATGAAGATCCGGTTTTATTTTTTGAACATAAACGTGCTTATCGGTTAATTAAAGGTGAAGTCCCAGATGACGATTATGTATTGCCAATTGGGAAGGCTGATGTGAAGCGTGAAGGTGATGACATTACGGTAATTACGTACGGCTTATGTGTTCACTTCGCCTTACAAGCTGCAGAGCGTCTCGCGAAAGATGGAATCCAAGCGCATATCCTTGATCTACGTACGGTATATCCGCTAGATAAAGAAGCGATTATTGAAGCAGCTTCAAAAACGGGTAAGGTTTTATTGTTAACGGAAGATAATAAAGAAGGAAGCATTATGGGTGAAGTTGCCGCCATCATTGCTGAAAATTGCTTGTTTGAATTAGATGCCCCAATTAAGCGACTTGCTGGTCCAGATGTACCAGCAATGCCATATGCACCAACGATGGAAAAATACTTTATGGTAAATCCGGATAAAGTAGAAAAAGCAATGAGAGAGCTTGCGGAATTTTAACTATTCATATTTATACATGAATGGTGATTAGGAGGTTTTATGATTGGCAACTGAAAAAATAATAATGCCCCAGCTCGGTGAGAGTGTTACAGAGGGTACGATTAGTAAATGGCTTGTAGCAGTTGGGGATACCGTAAACAAATATGATCCGTTAGCTGAGGTAATGACAGATAAAGTAAATGCAGAGGTACCTTCTTCTTTCTCAGGTGTTATTAAAGAGCTTATTGCCGAAGAAGGAGAAACACTACCGGTTGGTGAAGTGATTTGTGTCATTGAAACCGCTGGAGGTGGAACCGAACAAGCCACACCACAAGCTGATGTAGATGAAGCCCTTGAAAATGCAACAAATATTGATGCGGAACCAAGGGATACTTCAAAAAAATTACGTTATTCACCTGCTGTTCTAAAGCTTTCACAGGAACATAATATTGATCTTGCACAAGTGAACGGGACAGGGGCAGGCGGAAGAATTACCCGAAAAGACCTTCTGAAGTTAATTGAATCAGGACAGATTCCAACAGCAGGTCAGGAAGTTCAAAGTGCGGCAGCTCAAAATCAGCCACCGGTTACTAATGTACAAACTTCTAAGCCAACCCCAACACCAAATGTACCTGTAACAGTTGGCGATATTGAAATACCAGTAACTGGGGTTCGAAAAGCGATCGCTACGAACATGCTCCGTAGTAAACATGAGATTCCACATGCATGGACAANNAATTCAATGAAGAATGAATTCAAGCAAAAGGAAGGCTTCAATCTCACATTCTTTGCATTTTTCGTAAAAGCTGTTGCCCAAGCGCTTAAAGAGTTCCCGCAAATCAATTCTATGTGGGCAGGAGATAAAATTATCCAGAAGAAGGATATTAATATTTCGATTGCGGTTGCAACAGATGATGCACTGTTTGTTCCGGTAATTAAGAACGCGGATGAAAAATCAATTAAGGGAATTGCAAGAGAAATAACGGACCTCGCTTCTAAAGTGCGAACTGGAAAACTTGCGGCAGATGATATGCAAGGTGGAACTTTCACAGTGAATAATACAGGTTCATTTGGATCTGTTCAGTCAATGGGAATTATTAATTATCCACAGGCAGCTATTTTACAGGTTGAATCAATCGTTCAACGACCGGTTATCATAGATGGCATGATTGCTGTTCGTCACATGGTGAATCTCTGTATGTCACTTGATCATCGTGTGTTGGATGGCCTAGTTTGCGGACGTTTCCTAGCACGAGTAAAGGAAATCATCGAGAATACCTCAAAAGAAAATACAGCTATTTACTAAAGACATTGCATAAGCAGTGTCTTTTTTTCGCTTCAACCTTTGCTTGATATAATCTGTTCATTTTAGGTAGAACATTAGGGTGAAGTCAATCTAGATTAAGAATTGTGGCAACATAAGCCATTTTCTTGTCTTTACATGCATGGTATCTCCTAGATAGTTCCAATTGAGGGTCACTTTCTTGTCTTTGTATGTATGGTATCTCCTAGATATTTCCAATTTAGAACCACTTTCTTGTGGTTGCATGTTTGTCATCTCCTATTTATATCCAATTGGATGCTATTTTCCAGCCTTTGTAAGCATGACACCTCCTGTATAATTCTAAATGTTTACCAATATCTTGTATTTGCATGATTATTGTATGGGAATGTACCGCGTATCCCCCTTTACTAATCTTCCATCTACTCATTGCGACAACCAAATATATATACTAAAATTAATTTATAGGTGAAAACGATTTCGATAAGAGGGGGAAGCCTTGTGACGAAGCAATCGAAAGAATACCAGAATATGACCTTCCCATCCATAGATTACAAGACATGGGAACAGGAAGCTGAAAAAACATTAAAAGGAAAACCCATTGAAAAATTACATAAACAAACATATGAAAAAATCACTCTTAAGCCTATTTATACAAAGGACGATGTTCAACAAATACCGTTTCTAAAAGATATGCCTGGAGAGGGTTCGAAAGTAAGAGGTTCAAAACTAACAGGCTATGTGAACCAACCTTGGCATGTTAGCCAGGAACTGGACGTAAAAACACCAGGTGATTTTAACACTGCTTTAAAGGAAGCGCTTCAAAATGGTCAAACTATGATTCATTTTAAAGTGCAAACGCAATACAGCCCGAATAAGGGACTTCAATTACATACAGACGAGGATATCGCAAAAGCATTTGACGGAATCTCACTGTCTGATACACCTGTCATTATTGATGCAGGGATCGATTTAGTAGCATTTTTATCACTTTTTCATTCTTTCGCAAATACAGATTCCATTAGTGGAACAATTGGTATGGATCCACTTGCTATATTAGTTGAACAGGGACAGTTATCGATTAAACCAGAAGCTGCCTATGACCAATTAGCACAATCCGTAAAATGGGCGATGGAAAATCAACCAAACGTACGAACGATTCTTGTAAAAGGTGATCCATATCAGAATGGTGGAGCAAATGCCGTTCAGGAGCTTTCTTTTACCCTTGGAACTGGAATTGAATATATGAGCGAGCTACTTGAAAGAGGGCTTACTGTTGATGAAATTGCACAACATATGACCTTTTCTTTTTCAATTGGTTCAAATATATTTATGGAAATTGCCAAACTACGAGCTGCAAAAATTCTTTGGACGACAATCATCGAAGCCTATGGAGGAAATGAAGATTCTACTAAAATGCATATCCATGCAAGGACATCTGCATTTACGAAAACCATTCATGACCCATATGTCAATATGCTCCGCTCGACAACTGAAGCATTTTCTGCAATTGTAGGCGGAATTGATAGTCTTCATGTTTCACCCTTTGATGAACCAAGCAAGGAATCAGATTCTTTTTCAAGAAGGATTGCAAGAAACACTCAATCGATTCTGCGTGAGGAATCCTTTCTAAATAAAGTAATTGATCCAGCGGGTGGCTCTTGGTATGTGGAAGCATTGACAAATGAACTGGCAGAAAATGCATGGGAGCTGTTAAACGAAATCGAGTCCCAAGGTGGAATGCTTGAAGCGTTGAAAGCAGGTACAGTTCAAAAAAGTATTTCGTCAGTTTTACAAGAAAGACAAAAAAATGTGAGCCATCGAAAAGATAAAATTGTCGGTACGAATATGTATGCAAATAACCAGGAAAAGCCAATGGTCTCTACCAAAACAAAAGACATTTATAAGAGTAAGGATGCTGCTATTTCAATCAAAAAAATATCACCGGTAAGAATCTCAGAAGGCTTTGAGCAACTTCGACGAGCATCTGAAAGTTTTCTTCAAGATAATGGAGAGCGACCTAAAGTCGGTTTATTAAATTTAGGTCCTATACCTGAACATAAGCCTAGAGCTGATTTTATTACGGGATTCTTTGAAGCGGGTGGCTACCAGGTCTTGAAAAACGATGGATATGCAAAAGCAGAAGATGTCATTGCAGGCGCGAGAGCTATGAATTTGAATGTCTATATTTTTTGTGGGAAAGATGACTCATACAAAGAAATGGTCACTGAAATATGCAGTGAATTAAAAAAAACAAACCCAGATCTTCGGTTTTTTATCGCTGGAAAACAAGAAAATGAAGAAGTCTATCGAAACGTAGGAATAAACGACTTTATCCATATTGGTACAGATTGCTTTGCATTTTTACATCAATTACAACAAGAAATGGGGGTGCGCTAACATGGCAAAAAGGATCGATCTTTCCAAACTAAAGCTAAAAGTATCCGATTCTTCATCCTCTCCTGAGGAATGGAGTAAAAAAGTAGAAGAAGAAATAAAGCAATCTATTGATGAGTTACTTTTTGAAACAAACGAACAAATTGCGGTAAAACCTATATATACAGAAGAAGATCTGAATGGGATGACTCATCTCGATTACATGCCTGGTCTTCCTCCGTTTTTAAGAGGCCCATATCCGACGATGTATGTGAATCGTCCTTGGACTGTTCGCCAATATGCTGGTTTTTCTACAGCAGAGGAGAGTAATGCTTTTTACCGACGAAACCTTGCGATGGGGCAAAAGGGTCTTTCTGTTGCTTTTGACTTGGCTACACACCGTGGCTATGATTCAGACCATCCACGCGTTGTTGGCGATGTAGGTAAAGCTGGGGTTGCGATTGATTCAATTCTTGATATGAAGACGTTATTTGATGGGATTCCACTTGATCAAATGAGTGTGTCGATGACCATGAATGGTGCAGTCCTTCCAATTATGGCGTTTTATATTGTAACTGCAGAGGAGCAAGGGGTTCCTCCCGAGAAATTATCGGGGACGATTCAAAATGATATTTTAAAAGAATATATGGTGAGGAATACATATATTTATCCACCGGAAACCTCGATGAGGATTATTTCGGATATTTTTGAGTACACGTCAAAAAATATGCCGAAATTCAACAGTATTAGTATTTCCGGGTATCATATGCAAGAAGCAGGTGCACCTGCAGATCTTGAACTAGCCTATACGTTAGCAGACGGATTAGAATATGTTCGAACAGGAATAAAGAAGGGAATTGATATTGATTCCTTTGCTCCTAGATTGTCATTCTTCTGGGCAATCGGAATGAACTATTTTATGGAGGTTGCGAAGATGAGGGCTGCTCGACTTATTTGGGCCCAAATGATGAAAGCCTTCAATCCTAAAAATCCTAAATCACTTGCGTTAAGGACACATTCCCAGACCTCTGGTTGGAGCTTAACGGAACAAGATCCATATAATAATGTGACTAGAACATGTATTGAGGCATTGGCGGCCGTATCGGGACATACACAGTCCTTGCATACAAATGCACTGGATGAGGCGATTGCACTCCCAACCGATTTTTCTGCTCGTATCGCTCGAAATACGCAGCTTTATTTACAGGACGAAACAGGAATTTGTAATGTGATCGATCCATGGGGTGGTTCCTATTATGTAGAGACTTTAACAAGCGAACTTATGGAACGGGCTTGGAAGCATATTGAGGAAATTGAGACACTTGGTGGAATGACGAAAGCTATTGAAACGGGTCTTCCAAAAATGCGAATTGAAGAAGCTGCAGCAAGACGTCAGGCAAGAATCGATTCCGGTAAAGAAACAATTATAGGTGTAAATAAATATCGCCTACAAAAAGAAGATCCACTTGATATTTTAGACATCGACAATACAGC
>NZ_JBALOX010000226.1:0-3623 GCF_036965165.1 Bacillus sp. JJ1521
TCTAGCTCCAGGCGCCATCGGTTCTCTGGTCTAGTCAATCGCTTCTGAAGGTAAAAGGCACCTTCAGAAGCGCTTGTCTTATGCTTGACTTGCACAGGAAGTGCTGACATCGACGTTCGCCACAGGACGTGGCGGTAGTTAGTCGATGTTCCTTAATCCGGGCGCCTTGCACTTTTCTAGAGAAAGAGGTGAGTTGTACATTTGGACGAAACAATGACACTGCTGTTCGTTTTCATCAAATCCACTGGACTGCTTGCCCCCATTATTTTTATCGGAATACACCTTATTCGTCCATTCTTTTTTATACCTGTACCGGTCATATGTATTGTCGGGGGGATTTTGTTTGGGTCGGTATTTGGAACGATCTATTCCATTCTAGGCTTAACCATGCTTAGTATTCTTTTTTATTTTTTATATATGCAGGTTCCAAGACTCTCCCAAAAAATTAATAAACTTAAGCAAAAATGGCTAGGCGACAAGGTGAATTTTACCATTGGGCAAGTTGCAATCCTACGTCTAATTCCCTTTATTAATTTTCATCTTTTATCTTTATGTATCATTGATGTCACAAGAAACTTTCGAGAATATGCCAAAGGCTCGTTCTATACAAATATTCCAGTTGCTCTTCTTTACACCGTTTTCGGTCAATTTATCCGTAAATTCTCTACAACTGTCATTCTTGCGATTCTCCTTGCACTTACTCTCCTGTTCTATTTATTAAGAGAAAAACAGATTATTATCAAATGGCATGAATTCTTTAATCCTAAAGCTAACAGATCTTATCAATAAAAAACAGTCGCGAGTTTAAAACTCACGACTGTTTTCCTTTATCAGTTCTTTAATTGGACTTTTCCAATCAATTTTTGCATCCGGGTAAATTTCTTTAATTCTACGTTCAATGTACTGAAAATCTGTATAGGTCAATCCCTTAAGATTCTCATTTTTGGCCCAAACAAAAATGGATACAACTTCAAATGATTTCTTCGTAGAACCTAGATATTTTTCCCCTTCAAATAAAACTCCCTTATACGTTATTAAAAAGTTTTTATGAACATTTGCTTGGTCATCAAGCCAGTAGAATTCCCGTTTTTCTTGAGCAAGTTCAAGCTTCCTCTTTGGGTTCAAAACATACTTGAAAATCCGATATAGTAAAAAGATGATTAAAAGTATGATAACAAAACGAATAAATAGGACAAACATAAGAGGACTCCCTCCATTTTCAATCTGCCAACATATACGAATAACACCCACAAAAGGTTTCAAGTTATTTTAAATTTGTTATAATTTTTTTCTAGAGGAGGATTTTACACATGACATACAACCTAAAAGTAATGCTGCTAAACAAGGATGCAAGGCTTCCGTTGCAAGCAAATCCAGGTGATGCTGGTTTAGATTTATTTTCAGCCGAAGAAAAAATAATTAAACCAGGTGATGCTGAGTTAATTAAAACGGGAATCAAAATTGAATTACCACCGGGAACAGAAGCACAAGTACGACCAAGAAGTGGACTTGCGCTTAAACATTCGGTGACCGTCTTGAATAGTCCTGGAACGATTGACGAAGGCTACCGTGGAGAAATTGCCGTTATCTTAATTAATCATGGAAAAGAAAACTTTGTAGTGGAAAAACAAATGCGGATTGCACAAATGGTAATTGCCGAAGTGGCTCAGGTGAACTTGCTGCAGGTTGAGGAAGTGACTGCCTCAGAAAGAGGAGAAGGCGGATTTGGATCTAGCGGTTTAAAATAAAAACGTCTAGAATTGCTCATTTGCATCTATGTTCTGTATAATGAAAAGGTCAAAATAATAAAGGCTAGGTGATGTAAAAATGACAAAGCTTGATGAAACATTAACGATGCTAAAGGATCTTACCGACGCAAAGGGTATTCCTGGTAACGAACGAGAGCCTCGTGAAGTCATGAAAAAATACATAACTCCATATTCTGATGAAATATCGTACGATGGACTAGGGAGCTTAATTGCGAAAAAGGAAGGCAACCCAAATGGTCCAAAAATCATGATTTCTGGGCATTTAGATGAAGTTGGATTCATGATAACCCAAATTGACGAAAAAGGATTTTTACGTTTCCAAACAGTTGGTGGCTGGTGGTCACAGGTTATGCTTGCACAACGTGTAACCGTTGTAACTAGTAAGGGAGATATTACGGGAGTAATTGGTTCAAAACCACCACATATTTTATCGGCAGATGCACGTAAAAAGCCAGTTGAAATCAAAGATATGTTCATTGATATTGGCGCATCAAGCAGGGAGCAGGCTCTTGAATTTGGGGTGAAACCTGGAGACCAAGTCGTTCCGTATTTCGAATTCACAGTTATGAATAATGAAAAAATGCTGCTTGCAAAGGCATGGGATAACCGCATTGGCTGTGCAATTGCAATTGATGTATTAAAATATTTGAAGAATGAAGATCATCCAAACGTTGTCTATGGTGTTGGCTCTGTTCAAGAGGAAGTGGGTCTTCGTGGCGCAAAAACAGCCGCAACCGTTATTAAACCTGATATTGCAATTGCAGTTGATGTTGGTATTGCAGGCGACACACCTGGAATTTCAGAAAAAGAAGCGTTGAGTAAAATGGGCGAAGGTCCGCAAATCATTTTATATGATGCTTCTATGGTTTCCCATAAAGGCTTGCGTGATTTTGTTGTTGGAGTAGCAGATGAGCTAAGCATTCCATATCAATTTGATGCGATTGCTGGTGGTGGGACAGATGCAGGATCAATCCACATTACTCTAGAAGGTGTTCCGGCTTTAGCGATTACAATTGCTACACGTTACATCCATTCACATGCAGGTATTCTTCACCGTGATGATTATGAAAATGCTGTGAAACTAATTGCAGAAGTAATCAAGCGTATGGACCAAGAAACAGTAAATAAAATTAAATTTGATTGAAAATAAAAAGGGCCGATGAATATTGTCATCGGCTTTCCTTATTTATTGCTTTAATCCTTGCTCTAATGTTGAGAGCATCTCTTGTTTTTCATCTTGACTAGCATTTTGCCAAATAACTTCAAACAATACCCCTAATCCAGGAAGCATTTTTTCTTCTCCACTTTGGATTGCGTCTACGATTGTATCTTGTAATTCAGCTTGCGAATTTCCTGCCACATTATGCTTAACAGCATGTCTTAAATTCAAATTCATTCACATGCACACCTTTCTATGTAACTTTTTCTTTAGTATGTTTTACGTTATCCCGTTTTAATATGTATCTTTCATAGGATATAATGGAAAAAGAATCGATAAAAAGGAGCAATATGTACGTTGAAACGAATTGAATCTAATAAAAATCCTCAAATTAAACAATGGAAAAAACTGCATACAAAAAAAGAACGTGATAAGAATGGAATTTTTATAATTGAAGGTTTTCATTTAGTAGAAGAGGCTTTAAAAAGTGACGCCATCGTAAGAGAATTAATCATTAGTGAAACGACAGACATTCCCTCAGGCTGGAATGTAGACAATCTATTTATCACGATTGTGACGGAAAAAATTATGAAAGAAATAAGCGATACGGATACATCACAAGGAGTCGCTGCGATTTGTGAGCAATATTCCACAAAAGAAGCAGGAAACTTTTCTAGATTATTATTGATTGATGC
>NZ_JBALOX010000227.1:0-1108 GCF_036965165.1 Bacillus sp. JJ1521
ATCCCTACCTCTTGGTGCCCAGGTTGAAATCGAGATGATAGCTAGGAGATAAAATTCAGTTTCAAGATATTGATTAACCATCTTTGTTGAATTAACGGGTGGCGTTAATTTGAGATCCAGCTGTCTTTCCGGGGCAGCTTTTCTTGTTGAACTAAAGGAGCAATTTAGTTTAATAATAGTAAAATTCTGTTAAAAAGGGGTTATAATACACCATATTCTATTAACTAATTAAAGGAGTAAGAAATGATTAACTTTAAAAATATGAGTACAAAAGAAAAAGTATTGTTTGCTGTAAATCCCCAACTCTACCTAATAGGAAAAGGAACGCAAAAGGCAATTGAAAAAGTTCAAAGTATTGCTGAAAATGAAAACTCAACAATGGATAAATTAAAAGAAGAAGCAGCACGTCAAGAAATTATAGCTCAAGTATCGGAAGCCCAAGCAAGGGTTTCTCAAGAATTAGCTATTGCACAAAGAATTAATACTGCTCAAGAGGTCGAAATAGAGGAGTTTTACGATACTTCTGGAAAAGGTGGATTAAGTGCCAATATTACAGAAGGGACTGTTACAGCTGGATTAACAGGGGAAGGTAGAAAAGTAACAAAACGAATTTACCGGTTTACTGGTTGGCACGATGGAGCCAATGAAGTGTTTGACAAATGAAAAAAGAATTTGAAGAATAGGTATTATTGAACTATCGTGTACAAGTTTAAGATTAGAGCTGTCATTTTGACAGCTTTGGTTGTTCCACTAACAGGGCAGGATACTCGAATAAGACTTCGCTAAATTAATGGGGTGAGATAATGGCTTTATTGGGGTCAATGTCTGTTTTAATTGGTTTTTTGTCATTATATGGTGGATTTGCCTATAATAAAAAAGACACGAAACCGAGGGTTTAGATGGTTCTGAAGCCGATTCAATCATCGGTACCATCATCACTTTATCCGTTGTCATCTTATTAAGACTGTTGCCATATCAGGTTAGCAAAACATTGTTATTTATATTTGCCTTTATTTGTTTTTGTTTTAGTGTTTATGCTTTTACTCACTTACACTAACGGGTGCTTTCCTTAAAGAAGGAGAAGTGCCCTTTTTTGTAGAAGTTATTG
>NZ_JBALOX010000227.1:1158-2564 GCF_036965165.1 Bacillus sp. JJ1521
CCTTTTCACAAAGGATGCCTGCATTAGTTGCATTTAGTTATTTCATTTGGCTTTAATCTTTTTCGTTTGAAATCAATAGATTGCCACTCTAGGGTTTTTTCATTACTAAAGGTGATTGTCACTAAATCATTAGGAGGACCGTGAGCACCTTCAAATGTTCTTACCTGCACGGTAACATTACATAAGTAAGTACCTCTTGGCAGCCGTTTAATTTGGATGATTTTACCGCACTCATTTTGTGTAACTTCGCCAAAATGCTTCTCCAATTCCTGTTGAATTAAGGGATAAAGCATATTGAAAATCACATTATCACCCAACTGTATATCATTTTCAGTTACGGTTTCGGCTTTGACAGGGGAATAAGAGAAAATGGTCAAGCAATCAATATTAAAAGGTTTTTTTTCATAAAAATCCTCCATTCAATGCTGCTTTTAGTATGAACATAAAAGAACTTTTTATTAAACTAACAGGTGCGATTCTTGAATAACGAGGAATCGCTTTTTTCTTATTCAAGTAAAGAAGCAGAAATTGTTCAAGATAAGACTTTTTGTAACTAAATTAACAACCACATCGTCTAAACATTAAATGAGTAGACTTTGAAGTTCATATATTAAATTGGAGGGATACAATGAAATCTGCTTTATTGTTAGCAGTCTTATTTACCCTGAGTTCCTGTGTTAAGGAGAATACTAATGAGTACGAAAAGAATACACCTGTGGTCTCAGGAGATATTACCATAGATAGTGCTATAAACACAGAGTTTACGCCAAGCACTAAACGGAATGTTTTAAAAAATCATCCTGAATATATAGCTAAAAATGAAGGTGAAGTTTCTGAGCTAGATTTTGAAATGGCTTATGAAATGTGTGTGAGAGTGCTTAATGACTATTATAAAGCCGTCTGGAACGGATTGGATATTAAATTGGATACATTTATCAACAACGATAATCTTAAACAGTATACGCAAAATAAAATTCAATCCCAACATAATGTAAAAGGCAAATGGAATGATAATGTCAAAAATATTGAGATTGAGGATTGGGAAGTGGAATATACAGAGGATATGGATGGAGGTTTTCTCTATTTAAAGTTACCTGTGGAAATTAAAAAGGATGTAGGTGGTTACGGTGAAATCACCGAATTTCTTGTTCGTAATAAAAACGGCAAGTTAGTCATTGCTGATTGGTATACCGGTGCAAAAGATAGTTATGATTTCTTGGTGCGTGGAGAAAATCTAACAATTGACAACCCTAATATTTGGAATGATAGTGAATGGGTAAAGAAGTTAAATAATAAACAGGTAGATTTTTCAGGCTCAACTCGATAGTTAGTTAATTACAGCTAACTTTGGAAAACTCAGTATAAGATTTGCTTCAAAAATAAATTCTCTTATTAAACTAAAGGGT
>NZ_JBALOX010000227.1:2588-4353 GCF_036965165.1 Bacillus sp. JJ1521
ATTGAACAAACGGGGCAGTTTAGTGGAAAATAATAAGAGAATTTGGAGGGGGATAGAGTCAGAATGAAAATAAAAATATTATTTTTTCTTTTAGTGTTCGGCATTGGATTTTCATTTTACTATTTTAATGAATATAAAATTGAAAATGATAAAGAAGCTATCCAATCAAGTTTAAAAGTTTGGCTAAATAGAGGGTATAGTATGGAAGTTTATGAACCTAAAATACTAAATGTGGTACAACTTGATGATTCAAAATCATATGTATCATTATTTCAATTCCATGAAGGGTATGGATACGCTCACCTTGTTGAAGGAATAAATGGTAAGTTGAAAATAGTTACGAGTAGTCATGGCGGGAGTTTAATTAATAATCGGTTAATAGAAACAAGTGAAGGTAAGTACATAGTCTTGTATGGGAAAAACCCTAATTTGAAAATCAATACTATTTTAATCAATTCAAAAAATAAGATACATGACCTTAAATTGAACATGCCTGATGACGAATCATTACTTATATACGAAAAAGTGCCTGACCATTTTGAGAACCCTCTTCCTGATGAATTTATACTATTAGATGGAAACGATAATGAAATTGAATTAGTCCATTACTTCAACTAATGGGTGCAAGAGTTAAAGATCAGAGCTGTCACAAGGGTAGCTTTTTCTTGCTGTACTGGCTAACGGGCAGTTTAGTTTAAGTACAATTTTTCACAAAGTTATATAAAAAGGCTAGAAATATATATCTAGCCTTTTTCGGTTACTTATCGTTCGCACTGATTCGTTATTTAATCTAAAGTGATCTCATTAGATGAAGACACCGTTTTGTCCTTGTTAATCAGGACTTTATTCATATTTTCTTAACGTTGGAAATTGCTTAATCCTAACGCTACCTTCTATATAAACATACCCATACTAAAAGAGTAATAAGTTATTTGGAGCAATATGATTTTTTCTACTGTCAATTAAAGCAATACAGTGAGCCAATCTCTCTACCCCTAGTTTAATTTGTCTTTCGTTCACTTGAGAGATGCTTAATCGAAGGAGATTATCCTTCTTATATTCTGGTAAAAACATTCTAGAGGCATCATCAACATATATATGCTCCTCGCTCAGCCTATGGACTACTTGTTTTGCTGTCACATTTTCGGGCAAATTGATGGATATATAGAAACCTGATGTCGGTTTGGAAAAATGAGTATTAGCCGGTAGCAATAACTCACATGCTTCTTGAAGGATTTGCATTTTAGTACGGTATAGTTCTTTTATTCTTTTGAGATGGCCATTAAACATTCCACTTTTCAAATAGATTTCTAGCGCACCTTGAGAAAGTGCTGAACTATTAAAATCCGAACTAAATTTATATCGTAAAAAATTGTTAATCATTAATGTAGGAAGTACGACCGTAGCAATCCTTAACCCTGGAAGAAAAACTTTCGAAAAGCTTTTTATATAAATCACTCTTCCAGACGGATCAAAAGAAAATAAAGGATCTGATTTTGCATTTGGATCAAGGTCCCCTAAAAAGTCATCCTCCACTATATATACATCATATTTTTCTGCTAGCTCTACAATTTTTTTCTTTTCACTATTCGTGTAACAATGTCCAAGTGGATTGTGAAATCTCGGGATAATATAGAAGAATTTTATATCATTATTTCGAAAAATGTATTCAAGACGATCAAAATCAATCCCTTCCATCGATAACTCAATTCCAAAAGTAGTAGTTTGGTGTAGGTTGATGGACTCAATGAAACCGAAATAAGTA
>NZ_JBALOX010000227.1:4374-6270 GCF_036965165.1 Bacillus sp. JJ1521
TGGAAATGGCATAGAAACTAATAAGTTAAGGGCTTGCTGCGAGCCAGATACGACTACAACTCTTTCAGGTTGAGTGAACACCTGTAAATTCTGCAAATACTTTACTAGCTGTACGCGTAATGAGTAGAGCCCCTGTTGATCGGAGTATGTAAAAAGCTCTGCTTTATATTGTTCAATTGCTTGATTTATACAATGTTGAAATTCGACATAGGGCATAACGTTGTTATCTGGACCAGCTGATAAGAAATCAATCACTACATTTTCATTCGTCGCTTTTTGATATTCATTCACAACAAAGTAGCCACTTTTAGGAACAGAATAAATTAAATGTTCTTTTTCTAGTTCCTCGTATGCTTTAATAACTGTATTTTTACTACATGAAAAATCCTCAGATAGCTGACGAACAGAAGGAAGTTTACTCCCTGCAATTAGCGATCCCTTTGCTAGCTGATGCTTAATTTCCTCCATTATCTTCAAATACTTTGATGACATATAATTAATCCCTCCTCAACTGTACCATGACAGATGTACAAAAAAATGGTTTATTTCATTGTTTGAACCCATTATTATTTTGATTATAACAGAACTGTATTTTAATAAAAATTAAAAATGGTACAGATGTGGTCCAAAATAATAAGATAGGGTGGGATAAGATGCAGAGAGAAAACAGAGAGAAATTAGGATTATCGTTGGGATTAATAGGGGTTATTTGTTTTAGCTTAACACTACCTTCTACAAGTATTGCAGTAGAGTATTTTGGAGCTACAGTTGTTGGTTTAGGAAGAACAGTTGTTGCTGCTATTTTAGTAGCTGTTGTATTGATTGTTAGAAAGGAAAAACTGCCTTCACTTCGACAATTTAAAAGTCTGGTGATTGTTGCTGTTGGTGCAGTTTTAGGATTTCCACTCCTAACTTCTTGGGCAATGGAATCTTTGCCTGTTTCTCATGGAGCGGTTGAATTAGCGCTGTTGCCATTAGCAACAACAGGATTTGCAATGTTAAGAGCAGGTGAAATCCCATCTCGCAAATTCTGGATTTCAAGCATAATTGGGTCTTTAGCTGTTATTGTGTATGCACTTCATCTTGGATTCGGTCAACTACAATTCGCAGATTTAGCTTTACTAGCAGCGGTGATTATACTTGGACTTAGTTATGCAGAGGGTGGGAGATTATCGAAAGAATTAGGTAGCTGGCAAGTGATTGCATGGTCAATTATGATTGGCGCTCCATTTTTCGTTATTCCAGTTGGACTAAACCTTTCAACAGAAATGCTCCATGCTCCTGCTGAAGCTTGGGTCAGTTTTATTTATCTCGCAGTGGTTAGTCAATTTCTAGCCTATGTTGCTTGGTATAGTGGAATGGCTATGGGTGGGATAGCAAGAGTAAGTCAACTTCAATATTTACAACCATTTTTGATGATTATATTTGCAACAGTATTTTTAGATGAATCCATCACATTTTTCACTATTATAATAGCGGTGATTGTTGTTATTTCTGTAATACTAGGAAAAAATGCTCCGATTTCCAAAAAAACATCTGTATCAGAGAAAAATTAATTGCGTGTCCAATAAGAAAAGATTTCGAGAGGAGAAAAAACATGTATATTCCTGCACATTTTAAAATTAAGGAAGGAACAATTTCCTTCGATATTATGAAGGAACATAGTTTTGCGACTCTTTTTTCTCAACATAATGGAATGCCTTTTGCGACTCATTTACCGTTAATTTTAAACGAGGATCATTCATACTTATATGGACATTTTGCTCGTCCTAATCCTCAGTGGAAAGATATCAATAAACAAACCGTCTTAGCTATTTTTCATGGTCCGCATTGTTATATCTCCCCATCTTGGTATGAGACAAATAAAGCAGTACCAACATGGAATTATGTGACCGT
>NZ_JBALOX010000228.1:0-7044 GCF_036965165.1 Bacillus sp. JJ1521
AAGAGGATGCGAAAGAATATCAAGGGAGAATTTCTGATTTTTTCGAGGGACATATCAAGCCTTTACTTGTACGATGGAGTGAATATTGCCACCCATTTGTGATTGAATTGTTTCAAGAGGCATTGTTAGTATATGAAAAAATAAAGCAGGAACGCTCATTGATGAATTTTCAGGATTTGTTAATGAGAACGGCAGCACTATTAAAAGACAATGCAGAAGTGCGAGCGTATTTTCAAGGGAAATACAAGAGGCTCCTTGTAGACGAATTTCAAGATACCGATCCAATTCAAGCGGAAATCATGTTTTATTTAACGAGTGAGGATGTGACAGAACAGAATTGGACGAAGTGTAAACCGCGTCCGGGCTCGCTTTTTGTGGTTGGGGATCCGAAGCAAGCGATCTATCGGTTCCGACGGGCAGATATCGATATTTACAATCTTGTGAAGGAATTAATTGAATCCCATGGCGGGGAAGTGCTTCAGCTCATTATGAATTTCAGAACGGTAGATCATATTACAAGCTTGCTTAATGAAGTTTTTCAAGTGCATTTACCGGAAATAGAGACAATTCATCAGGCTGCTTATCGTCCACTCTATTCCTATAAGGAAGCATGTGATTCTGATTTTTCAGGGATTAAAAGGTTGGTTTTAGCAGACGAGTTTGCTAAAAATAAAGCAATCACGGTTGAAGAGNNATGGTCATGAGCCAGGGGAATTTATGATTTTAACAAGGCAAAAAGACGGAATTGATGTGTATGCGCATGTTTTGGAGGAAGCGGGAATTCCTGTGAGTGTCAGTGGCGAAATGGAAATTGGTACCATATTAGAATTCCAAGATCTTATTCGTCTTCTTGAGGCACTGGATGATCCTACTGATCAAATTGCTTTCGTAGCGGCATTACGAAGTGTTTGGTTTGGCATGAGTGATGAAGAGCTTTTTCAATGGGGGCAGGCAGGGGGAGCCTTTTCTCTTTATGCCCAGATTCCTGACCAAATAAATTCGGATACGAAGCAGCATTTTGAAGCAGCACTTTCTACACTGAAAAAATATGCAAAGTGGAAAACATCTTTTTCGCCGGTAGTGGCAATTGAAAAAATAATCGAGGATATCGGGCTGTATGCATTGTTTTTAGCTAAAAGCTATGGAAAAAGAGAGGCGACCAGTCTCCTGCAAACGATTGAAGCACTAAGTGTAAAGGAAGAAGCTGAAGCAACAACGTTCAGTCAGGCTGTCGAACAGGTTAAAAAGCAAATTGAAGAAAAAACAAAGGTCATCAATCTTGAGGAAGACGAAAATGCGGTACGAATAATGAATGTCCATAAAGCAAAAGGCTTGGAGGCATCTATTGTTTTCCTGGCACATCCAGGGGAAAAGCCTGAAATCCGCAATAAAATCTGGTCCCATATTCGACGTGAGGAGCAATCATCAACTGGATATTTTATGTTCCAAAGAAAGCATGGTTTTTCGAGGAAGCCTGTTGCACAGCCCCTTCTTTGGGAAGATTATCTTGATGCGGAGGAAGCGTATTTGCTTGCAGAAGAAATTCGAGTTCTCTATGTTGCTGCAACAAGGGCGGAGAAAGCGATGGTCATCAGTACATTCGAATCAAAAAACAGTAAAAGTCCGTGGAAGCTTCTCATTGATGGTTTACAAGGGCTTGAGGATCTTGAAGTACCCGAGCTGTCTTATGAGGATGAAGAAGTAATGGTTTCGCGAATTACTCGTGAGGAATTCACAGAAGAAACGCAGGGATTACTTGATTGGATTGATGATCGGAAACGACCTTCTTTTTCAACATATAGTCCGACTGAAGACAAACAGGATATCTTCACACTTGGGATAGAACGTGAGGAAGGCGGGGGACAGACATGGGGAACTGCCATCCACGAGGTGTTTGAAAAGATTGTCAAAGGGGGAGAAGCCGAAGAAGTAATCATCTCTACCATTTCAAAGTATGACATTTCTTTAGGTAGAATTGAAGAAGTTGCACAAGCAGTCGAACGTTTTAAAGAATCGATGATTTGGGCAGAGCTGCAAATTGCGGAGGAGGTTTTAACAGAGGTTCCGTTTACGCTGAACATTGATGTCAAGGACCCGTTATATGAATATATAGGTGGCAACACCGAAATGATTTTTGTAAAAGGAATCATTGACCTTGCGTATAAGCTGAATGGAGCTTGGAAAATCGTCGATTATAAAACGGACCGCCCAAAGGACATTGCACAGTTGCCGGAACTCACAAAGTACTACCGACATCAAATTGACCTGTACCAGCAAATATGGGAAAGAATCACGGGTGAAAAAGTGGCGGGCAAACAGCTATATTTTGTCACATCAAATAAAATTGTTGGCGTTTAGAAGGAGGATTGGCTTTTAATTCCAAATGAAGGCCAGAAACCTAAGCAAATGAGGACGGGAAAGGTCTTTCTAACCCCGATGAAGACCCAAACGGATCGAAATTGCAGTCGAAAGTGTCTTCATAAGCCCAATGAAGACCCGAACCCAACTCAATTGCAATAGAAAGTGACTTCATCGACCCGATGAAAGCCAAAACGACTTGAAATTAAAGTCAAAACGTTCTTCATGCTTTCAAAGTGAAATTCAACTATGTATGTTTTCCTAAAAACTACGAACGTTAAACATGAAACTCGTTAAAAAGGGGAGCACGACATTGAAAAAGAAGATTGCCATCATCGGTGGGACAGGACTAATTGGTTCCATTCTTGAAGAAGGGCTAAACAACAAATACGAAATCATTATCCTTGATAAGAAAGTGGATAATCACTCGAACCATATTGTGGTCGACGCGACAAATTTTGAGGAGCTTTTAAGTAAAATTCCAGCTAACTGTGACGCGCTTGTTAACCTACTTAATATAAGCACCAAAAATGATTTTATCGATATTAGTCAATTTCGAAAAAAGACTGAAATTCATTTTGTTGCATCCTTTTATATTTTCCGAGCTGCAATTGAACTTGGTATTCCAAAGGTGGTCTATGCAAGCAGCAACCATGTGACTGATTTTTATGAGAAGGAAGGGATTTCAGCGTTCGGTCGAGAGATCACAGTGGATGATTATCCATACTCAAGGACTTTGTACGGCACACTTAAATTGGCATCAGAAAATATCGGTCATATTTTAGCCTATGAAAAGGAGAACAATCTATCTGTCATTAATTTGCGAATCGGTAGTGTCAGACGTAATGAAGTGAAGGATTTGCAAACAATCCCTCGCACGAACAAAACCTTATTAAGTCATAAGGATGTAATCCAATTATTTGATTTAGCAATCCAATCAACCATCAAGTTTGGCACTTATTATGGAGTTTCCAACAATAAAGATAAACCGTGGTCAACCGACAATGCAACGCGTGAGCTTGGATTTGTTTCAAAAATGAATTCGGAGGACGTCCTAAATGAGACTGAAACTGAAATGGATAGCTTTATCCCATACTACGAAGATTTGGAAAATCAAAATTGGCTTAACTAAAAATCATGCCACGGGCAGTGGCGGCGAGCTCGGTTTATAAAAGTTTTCCTTTTTTGTCCATTTGATATATTGTAGAATAACCCTAAAGGGGTTGTTACTATTTGAAAAAGAGGAAAATGATGCTACTTTTGCTTGGAATTTTACTCATAATCGGTGTTGTATATTTCGGAAGAATTCATTATAAAATTTCACAGTTTGCGGATGCGGTACCACAAGAAAATGCGGATTATTTAATTATTCTTGGTGCCAAGGTCAACAGTGAAATCCCATCACTTGCATTACAATATAGAATTGATGCGGCTTTAGCGTATGCAAAGGATAATCCGAATACCATTTTGATTGCATCTGGTGGTCAAGGCCCAGGTGAGGATATTACAGAAGCTGAAGCGATAAAACGAAAACTCGTGGACAAAGGGATTCCGGAATCAAGAATCTTCCTTGAAGATCAGTCAACAAGTACAAATGAAAATATTCAATTTTCAAAACAATTTATTCCTGAGGATGCCGAACTGGGGCTCATTGTAACGAATGATTACCATCTTTATCGGTCAATCCAAATTGGAAAAGACGCAGGTTTAAAAGTGGAAGGCCTACCTGCAAAAACGCCACAGGTTACATTGGTAAAAGCATATAGCCGCGAGTATTTGTCGGTCACGAAATATTACATAGAAAAGTATTTGCTGAAATAAGAAAACTATAAAGATCAATGGCGAGACCGAGTCTCGTCATTTTTTTATGCAAAAAAATGAATCACTGACCTCCTAATAATAATCAACAAAAATCCATAAACTAGCCAATAAAGTTTGAAGAAAAAAGGAGGGAATTTTGTGGGAAGATGTACACTATTAATTGTACTTTTATTACTCTTCAATCATATTCCTGCATTTGCAAAAGACCGGTTTGACTACGAAAAAACAGGGAAGATTACTTGGGAAGTAAAGACTGATGAGAAAATAGTTGCGATCACATTTGATGATGGCCCTAATCCAGTCTATACACCCGATATTTTAGATGTTTTAGCAAAGCATAAAGCAAAAGCAACATTTTTTGTAGTTGGAACACATGCGAAAAAATACCCTGAAATCATTCGTCGGGAAGTGCTAGAGGGGCATGAAATTGCAAATCACACCTTCAATCATTCAAATATCATGCGTGATTCCCTAAAACTTGAAAATGAAATTATTAAAGCCAACGAAACGCTCGAGGAAATTACAGGATTTAGCCCAACTCTATTCCGACCAGTTGGTGGTTATTACAACGATATCATTATTAACGCTGCAGCTGAAAATGGATATCATGTAGTCTTATGGTCATGGCATCAAGACACCAAAGATTGGAAAAACCCAGGAGTTAACAATATAACAAAACGGGTAATTTCGGGTGTGAAACCAGGAAACATTATCCTTTTTCATGATTCAGGTGGGAATCGAAGCCAAACCATTGAAGCATTAGAAAAAATACTTACTGAATTAGAAAAACAAGGCTATGAATGTGTAACTGTTTCAGAAATGCTATTTAGAACTCAAACGAAACAACATAATTAGGCTGCACTAAATGGAAAACAAGAATCGTCGGATTCAAACGATTCTTGTTTTTTATTTAATTTTTTTCAGCAGCTTCTAATAGTAGATCGACAATATGAACAGCACGCATTTTATCTGATAAGCCTTCACGTTCAATGCCTAACTTCATTTGTAAAAGACATCCTGGGTTCGCTGTGACAATTGTTTTAGCCTGGGTATTTTTCACATTCTTCATTTTAGAATCAAGGATTTTCATCGACATTTCAGACTCCACGATGTTGTATATCCCGGCCGATCCACAGCAGCTGTCGGCATTTTTCATTTCCATAAAGGTTGCACCACCAATAGCTTGAAGCAGCATTCTAGGCTCAGAAGAAGTCTTCATGACATTTCGCAAATGGCAGGAATCCTGATACGTAATCACTTGTCCGGGAAGGGATAGTTCTTTTTTATGAAACTCTAATTCAACTAGAACAGAGGTAATATCCTTTAATTTTTTCGAAAATGCTTTTGCGCGGTCTGCCCATTCAGGGTCATCCTTGAGAAGGTGACCGTAATCTACGAGAAAAGCACCACAGCCGCCAGCATTTGTAATAATATAATCAGCCTTAATTTCTACAAAGGCAGCTATATTTTGTTTCGCGAGTTCTTTAGCCTTATTTTTTTCACCACTATGGCCATGCAAGGCACCACAGCAGACCTGCGATTTTGGAATAACAATCTCACAACCAGCCAATTGAAGGAGCTTCATTGTGGCATCATTTGTTTTCATGAACATCGTATCCATTAAACATCCTGTAAAAAAGGAAACCTTTTTCTTTTGAACCCCAATCGGTTTCAGATGGTACGGTCTCATTTTTAGTTCCTTTAACGTTGGCACCTCAGGAAGCACACGTTCCATCGTTGCCAAGCTATCGGGTAAAAACTTCAGAAGACCACTTTTTTGAACGACTTTTTGCATGCCGGAACGCTGGTAAACACCGAGTAATCCGGTTAAGGTGCGCATGCGATTTTGATGAGGAAAAAGACCTTCAAAAACTGTATTTCTCACTGCCTTCGCTGGTAATGAATGCTTTTTATTTTGATTGACTATATCCCTTGCTTCCTCTAAAAGATGTCCGTAATTAACTCCAGACGGACACACCGGTTCACATGCGCGACAGCCTAAACACATATTGAGTGATTTTTCAAAGTCTTCATCAGGCTCAATTAGACCGTCGACTACAGCTTTCATTAATGCGATTCGTCCACGTGGGGAGTGGGATTCTTGATAGCCAGATTCAATATAGGTTGGGCATGTTGGTAGACAGAAGCCGCAACGCATGCAATTCAATAATTCATTCTGATCCATCCTTGATTGGAATTCTTCTTTGATTTTTTTCTGTTCGTGAACTGTTGTCAATTTGAAACCACCACACGTTTTCTAGAATCCTTCGCAAACATTTTACCTGGATTCATAATATTGTTTGGATCAAGACCTGTTTTGATGGCCTGCATCGCAGCAATTCCAGAAGCTCCAAGCTTCATTTCAAGATATGGCGCCTTCATCACGCCAACTCCATGTTCACCGGTGATTGTTCCACCAAGCTCAATCGCCTTTTCGAAGATTTCCTCAAATGCTTTTTCGACTCGCTCAATTTCATCACGATTTCGGACATCTGTTAGACAGGTCGGATGAAGGTTTCCATCGCCTGCGTGACCAAAAGTACAAATATTTAAGTCATATTTTTTCGCAATTTCCCCAATTGCTTTTACCATGTTTGCAATTTCTGAGCGAGGAACGGTTGCGTCCTCTAAAATCGTTGTTGGTTTTAACCGTGCAAGAGCAGAAAGTGCAGCACGTCTCGCTGTCCTGAGTGCCTCTGCTTCTTCTTCAGATTCAGCCGATTTTACATCTACAGCATTTTCCTCCTTACAAATCTCTATGATTCTCTCAATATCTCGTTTTACAACCTCTGCCGGACCATCCTGCTCTATCAGAAGAACTGCTTTTGCGTCAGTTGGAAGACCAATTTGTGCGAACGCCTCGAC
>NZ_JBALOX010000229.1:0-1830 GCF_036965165.1 Bacillus sp. JJ1521
AAGACCGACTGACCCAATAGCTAGACCAGAATCTATAAAAATAAGGAGCATAGAATTGGCAGTTGCTTTTTTCTCAGGTGGAACAAGAGTTAAAGCCCAAGCTTGGATAATTGGATGGATTATCGCAAATGCGATTCCGAATAATACCCCTGAAACCCAAACCATCCATATAGTCGTAGAAAAGCCTAATAAGATCAAACCTCCAGCCCCTGAAATAGCGGCAGGAATAATAAGAATTCTGTGACCGAATCTGTCGAAAATTTTACCAGAGAAAGATCGAACTAATACCATTGCAATCCCTTGTGCGATAAAAAACTGCGATATTTTTCCGCCAACATGAATCACTTTTCCAAACGCCCCCATAAAGTTGACTGTCCCTGCAATTGTAATATAATTTAATGCTACTAGAATACATGGAAGAAGGACACGCTTATCGAACATGTACTTATAGAATGGTTCTTTGTTTGGCGCCTCTGGACTTTCCTTTTCTTCTATAACCGTATTTTTTGTGAAAAAACTGCAAACAAATGAAAAGGCCATAAGTCCGAGAGTTAACATCATCATTGAACGGAATGAATACTTTGCCAGATATGCAATTGCGATTAGTGGCCCCATTGTTGTCCCAACGCTTGTAGACATTGCGAAAAAAACAATACCCTCACCTAACCGAGATTTAGGAACAATATTACTTGACATGGTAAAGACTAAAATCGTTAGCATACTAAATCCAATCCCTTGTAGTGCTCGAATGAATATTAAAAATCCGATAGAGTCGTTTACGAAAGTAAGACCGATTGTTCCCAAAAAATAAAGGAGGGAAATAATAAGCAGCAATTTCATATTAACTTTTTGGATAATGACACTTGCAAAGAAGCGCGTAATTAGTGATGCTACCATTAAAGTTGTGGTCATGATTCCTGCTATCGCAGGATTATCACTAATGGTTGATACAAAGATTGGGAAACCGGCTGTAATCATATAAAACGAAGCGAACATTACTAAAGACAACAAAATAATAATTACATATTGGTTTGTCCATAGCTTACCCTTTTTTTTACCCATGACATGAGACCGCCTTTCAAGGCTAATTCTAATTATGGTGATGATTTATTAGTGAAGATTGTTTTTTATTGAAGACAAGTTTATTCTTCACTTTATTTTTGAAAAATATTTAGAGGTGTATTCCCTATTTCATAAACCTACCACTTAGTCTGTTGAAAAGGTTGACATGCAAACATACTCGTTTAGATTTGAATGATAATAAAAGCTCCAAATTGGAAGCATGTGAGTCGATTTAGGTTAATATCCCTCTCCCACAAAAAAAAATCACAGTTACCCACCTGTGATTTTCCCTATTTACTATTAACCCATGCGCTAGCTTGCTGTATTACATCTTAATGTTGATTTTCTTTAATTATAAAGGGGAACTCTTTTTATCAAGTCGTACTTAATTTAGCTAAGTTACTTCTCGCGGTATTTTCCATCCCTAATTGCCTTTCTAAACTTTCCATCATCTTTAATCGCAATTGCTTCTTCAACATTTATTCCTTTAATGGGAGTAATATTTTGTTCCTTTATTATATTTGTTAGAGAAATTACCAGTGTAAGTGCCTTCCAAATCGGAATACTTTGTCACTTCTCCAATTTCCTCATTAATTTCATTTACATAATCATCACTTACTTGATAAATATAATCATCCCAAACTACAAAATAATAAGCCCAGTCTGCGGGTGATTTATTTTCTGAACAACTTGAAATGGTCATTAAGATGAACGAAAACAATACAGCTATATTAAAGATTTTTCTTTTCAAATGAGTTCTTCCTATCT
>NZ_JBALOX010000230.1:0-1102 GCF_036965165.1 Bacillus sp. JJ1521
ATAAACCGGGTCCTTTCCCAGAAATTTATATTCAAGATTTGGATTTGTATTAAAATAGGTTAGGGCCAAGTCTACTTGTCCTGTAATAGCAAGCTGTTCCAGTTCTGCAATATTTTCTTCCACAAGTGAAAGTTCCACCAGTGGATATTTCTTTTTGAATGCTTCAAGAACAGGAGGAAGAATGAAACTGCTGGTTCTGGATGATATACCAAGTGTAATTTTCCCCTTTTTATCATCTTGTAAGTCTGCAATTTCACTCTGTACAGAATCATAAATTCCCTTCACCTTCAGACATCCATCTATATAGATTTTTCCCTCATTGGTCAGGTAGACTCCTCCGCTTTCTCTGATAAATAAAGAGGCTCCAATTTCTTCTTCTAACTTTGTGATCATCTTGCTTAGTGCCGGCTGTGAGATATATAGTTTTTTGGCAGCCGCGCTAATACTTTTTTCCTGGCAAATAGTAAGAAGGTATTGTATTTCCCGATGATTAATCATTGAATCCTCCCTTTAACGTATAACTTTTTGGTTATACCTCTATATACAAAACAGCATTTTTGTTCATAGTTGTTTCAAAGTATAATTTAATTAAGTAAAAATTACAAATAAGAAAAGGATGAAACAATTATGGCATCAGTTAAAGTTTTTGTTCCATATGGTGCAGTAGGACTAGGTTGTTCCGAAGAAGCCTTCAATAGAGGCATGGCCATGAATCCGGATATCATCTGTTCTGATGCAGGTTCCACCGATTCCGGTCCATACTATCTGGGAACCGGAAAAGGGAAATATGCGAGACTGGCCATCCGCAAAGATTTAAAGCAGATGATCGAAGGTGCACATGCTCTTGGCGTTCCGATGGTGATCGGAAGTGTTGGAACTTGCGGTTCTGACCTTGGTGTGGATGAAACCACAGATATTATCCGTGAGGTTTGTGAGGAACTGGGAATCCACAAAAAAATCGCGAAAATTTATTCCCAGCAAGATCCCGAGGTGCTCAAGAAGAAATATAACGACGGAAAGGTAACAGCTCTATTAGGTGCACCGGAAATTTCTGAAAAGACCTTTGATGAATGTTCGAATATCGTTGCTCTCCTTGGCGCTG
>NZ_JBALOX010000230.1:1220-2378 GCF_036965165.1 Bacillus sp. JJ1521
TGCGGCGGTCTATGCACTAGCGGTGGTCTATCCAGCGGTGTTTTTGCGGAATTTGACGAGACCGGCTTCACCATCCATTCCGTTGCAGAAGGAGCTACCGTTTCTCCATATTCCGTATCTGCTCACCTACTCTATGAGAATAGCGACCCGTATCATTTGACGGAGCCAGGTATCCGGATTGACACCACAAAGTCAACCTATACCGCCATTGATGAGAGCTCCGTACGGGTAGAAGGTACCAAGATTGAATACCTTCCTTATACTATGAAACTGGAAGGTTCCGGCCCTGTGGGCTATCAGACTATTAGTATTGTAGGTATCTGTGATCGTGATATCATGAAAAATCCTATGGCCTGGATTGACGATGTAGCTAAGCAGGGTGTGGAAAAGTTGGATATGATGGGGATTAAAAAAGGAACCTATCGTTTCAATCTGAAACCATATGGCTACAATGCAGTAACCGAAATGCCAGTACCGGAAGGATATGTACCTAATGAGATTGGCGTACTCCTAACAGTGACAGCTGATACCCAGCAATTGGCGACACAGGTAGCAAAAGCATTCAACCCATTGCTTCTGCATCATAACATTTTCCCAGACCGCCAGATGCCTTCCTTTGGATTTATATTTTCTCCGTCAGAAGTTGAACGCGGAGCCGTCTATGAATTTAAACTTTATCACACTGTATCCATTGATGATCCGTTTGAACTGGTGCGTATGGAAACTGAAATAATCTAGGGAGGTAGAATCATGGCAACAATTGGACAAACCGCAAAATATTTAAGAAGTAAAAATGCCGGCCCATTCTGGCTGACGATAGATGCATTCTGCAATTCTGTGGAAGATACAGAGAAAATTGCTGCAACCTTTGAGCGTGAACGTACTTGGATAGCGGAAGTGTTCCGTGTGGCACCGGAGCATGTAAAAATATTCTGTCTGCCAGAGATTCAGGTATCCAAAGTCAGCGTTCCAAGGGTTCCAACAGAGGGCAGTACCGAAGAACGGGATATGCACGGTGGACAGCAGTATGTGATGCTGTTGGATCTGGAGGTTGGATCTCAGCACACGTCACAGTGACGATCGGAATATTCTTGTTACAACGGATTGTTCCATAGAAAAACGATTGAAAAAAAGCCCAATCTGGTACCGACCCCCAAA
>NZ_JBALOX010000231.1:0-353 GCF_036965165.1 Bacillus sp. JJ1521
ATAATACGAACGAGGCAGGTTAGTGAAAGAAGGGTAATGGAATTTAAGTGACGAATATTTAATGGGGAAGTTAGTATATCGTAAGGTGGGAAATCATTGAAGAAAATTTGTTAGGAAACTTTTTGGGTTATTTTTTGCTTTAGGAAATTTTATGGTTCTTCTAGTTTCGATTAGAAGTAGGTCAAGTTTTGTAGATTTTTTGGGATACAGTCTTAGCCTATAGGGGAATGGATCAACGTATAGAATTGAAAAATTTTCTGTTTCAGTCTACTTTATACCTGTGCGCTTTTTTCAGAAAATAAAAAAGGGCTGTCCAAAAAGTCAACCTTCACCGACTTTTTGGACAGCCCCTT
>NZ_JBALOX010000231.1:374-6373 GCF_036965165.1 Bacillus sp. JJ1521
AATCTTTCCATTCTGCATAAGATTCTGGATCTATATTTTTTAACTTTTTCAAAAATGATGGTAACATACCTAATCTTTTCAAATCGTTAAACAGTTCCTTTGGTCTTGACCGAATCTTTGTACATGAATTATAATGATCTATTACTTTTAATTTTTTTCCCCCATTTTGCCTAGTTACGATAATATGGGACATTCGTGCGTCCAATCTAGTAAACTTTAAACGCTTAATTTCTTTTAGCATGAATAGAATTTCCTTCGTCATATTATCAGATATGAACCCTTTAGACTGTAAATACTGGAATAAAGTTGGACCCTCAAAATATTCCATAATAATAAAGTTCGGCCCTACCTCATATAGCCTTGGAATAATAGGAGACTCCTGTGCAACTTTTAATACATCCCCCTCTTTACGAGCTCTTTCTGGTTTACCGTAAATTTTTACACATTTATCTGAAGAAATTCTAAAGACAGCTCCTTGATTCCCCTTGCCTATTAGCGGATACGACGTTGGATTATTAATTACCTCTACTTGATGTTTCCCTTGAACTACACGAATTGATTTAATATCCTCCAATTATTACCACTCCCTTAATTCTTCTAATATATATATAATGCTTACCGTTGGAGTTTGCTTGGACAGGAGCCAATTCGTGATAAAAGAGGCTTTTAAACATCAAATAGGTAATTCAAACACTAAATTATTAAGAATACTTTAGTAAATTCTTGATAAGTAGATAGCATTCTATTATTTCCATCCAGTATAATAGTCCTTCGAATTATTTAAGATTTCAGGCAGATTTTCTGCGCGTTTTATAAGTGCTCTTGCAAAAACTTTTTTTTCTTTTGATGTGATTTTCCAAGAGTCAGGAATAAGGTCCATTATCTCTAAAATATCTTCCTTACTAATTCTTTGTATTTCTTTAATAGCTTTATCGAAAGGATTACTTCCCCTCACATATGGGACAAATTGATCATATAGTTCTCCTCTGAAAGAATAATTTGTTATATTTTGATATTTGTTTAACATTTCTATATTCCATCGAAGAGCCCCTAATACAAGTTCTGTAGAAGTAAATGCAATTCCATGATCAATTAGATACCATTTATTCGTTTTCTTATCTAATAAAATGTTAGCCATTTTATTAGCACGGTCCCAGTTAAGTACCCAATGATCAAAAGCAATCACCCAAGGTATAAGGTGCCTGTTAGTTAGATTAATAAAGTCTTCCTTAGATTTAGGCTCGGAAACTTCTGTATGAAAAAGGGTACCCCAGGCTATGCCTGGTTTTAGGTTAGCTAAATTTGGAAAAGTTGCTTTATCAGGTAGTAATTCAGGTATAACATGGATAAAAGATGTAGAAAATGTCGGGAGATTAAGCATTTTTGCGAGCATTGTTCCAATATAGTCATTAGCAATACACCTTCTACCCTGTTTATTTCCAGGCAGTTTTACTACATATAAATGACCATTTGAACATTCATATAATTGGCTTTGCATAGCACTACCTTCGATAGAACTAATATGCCGTACTGCTACTAACAAAGAATTTGAGTCATATTGCAAAATGATTCATCTCCTTATCTCTGGTAGAGAATTATTTTTTCGTTTTCACTGTCGAACTGACTAAAGGGGGGAGTATATTTTGATAATAATGATATTTTTGAATGTAACTCGGAAAGTTGTCTATTAGCGGATCATATGGGAGACTTTCATTTATGTTCAATATCCTTTTATAGATGTTTAGGTAATTCTCTGCCATCAGGTTGACCGTGAAAAAATCAATAACGTACCTCCGGAGGTTTTTTGGTTTAACCGGAAGTTCTGGTTGTTTTAATTTTTCAATCATCTCTTCTGTTGTACTACAAATCATATAAGGGAAACCTTTCATTACTTCAGCCACTGAGCCTTTGTTAAAAGTCAATACAGGTGTTCCGCAAGCCATAGCTTCAATCATTACGAGACCGAATGGTTCGTCCCATGTGCTAGGGAACAAAAGGCATCTAGCATTTTTAAGTAAATCTTGTTTCTGTTGTCCACCTACAGATCCAACGTATATTAGGTTAGGATTTTTCTCCAACCTTGGTTTAATATTGTTATAAAACAATTCTGGATCATGGATAGGTCCCGCAATTACAAGTTTTTTTCCTATACTTTCTGCAACATTAATTGCATGTAAAATACCCTTTTCTCGGACAAGTCTACCCATAAACAATAAATAATCATCTTTTTTAGACTTGAATTGGAACTCCTCAGGTCTAAGTCCGTTATGAACATAAAATCCCTTCCCACCACCTATTACCTGTAGACTATTACTGCTTACGTAAACGGGATTATTAACATTTAGTTGGAAGGGAAGATGGATTGTATTGACTACCGGAATATGAAAATTTCTAAAACGACCAATTGCTGCTGAAAATGTATGATCATGAATTATGTCAACATTTTCAGGTAAGTTCTCCAATACAAAACGGCCGATTTTTTCATCATCTCTTTCTAAAAATGGATAGTGAATGATCTTTCCACTGCTTTTACTTCCTTTTGGTGCAAATAGTGTGATGTCGTATCCCATCTGGATAAGCTCCTCGGTTAGTTCAGAAACGACTCGTTCTGTTCCTCCATCCCTTACCGGTGGAATAATCTCACTATTCGGAGCAATGTGCACAATTTTCAATTTTACACCTCCATACCTTTTTTATCTATAACATATATATTGATTTAGAACATATATATGTTATAACAATTTTATGGTTATGAAAATTGTCATTAATTACAATAAATACGCATTTTACATATATATTATAATGATCAACGTGAGGTGAGTGAAAATAATTTTTTTTTCAATTGCAACTGCATCGCAATTACCACGTGTATTTGTTCTTGCAAGATCACTTAAACGTCACCATCCAAATTCAAAGTTTGTTCTCCTTTTACTTGAAAGGACGGTTCATCTTTCAGCAGAATATTCTTCATTTATTGATGAAGTAAAACTTCCAAAAGATATTAAAATTAATGAATGGGTATACCTTTTGTTTGCACATTCCTCCATTGATGTTTCAGGAGCGTTTAAGGGGCATTTTTTTAAATATTTATTGGAAAAATATCCTGAAGGGGAGATAATTGTTCATGTGGATCCCGATATGTATGCATTGGGACCGTTTGATGAACTAGTTGCAGAAACTACGAATGCTCCAATAGTTTTAGTCCCTCATCTTTTGGAACCATCAAGTGAAGGTGAATTTTACAGAGAACTTTTAATTCTTCTTGATGGAGTTTTTCACAGTGGATTAATAGCTGTAAAAAATTGCAAAGAATCAAAACGATTTTCATCATGGTGGGGAAATTTATCATTGAGCCATGTTGACGATATGACAGCTGGAAATTATATGGATCAAAAATGGTTAAGTTACGCTCCTAATTTTTTCGATACAGCAATCCTTTACCATCCGGGCTATTTTGTTGCTTCTTGGAATCTACATGAAAGAGGAAATAAGCTAATTAGAGAGAACGGAGGCTTTATGCTGGAAAATGTACCACTCCGTTGTTTCGGATTCCATAATATAAATGGAATATTTGATCGGGCAATCCAAGCATTCTCAAATGATGAAAATGAAACTTTGAAGGAAATTATCTTCATATACCAACAAGAATTACGATGGATGGATTGTAGTCATTTTCTTCCAGAGGAATGGGGCTATGGATATTTTGGAGACGAGACCAAAATTTCTGATAAAGATCGGCTAAAATATAGGGAAAGTGAATCACTACGTCACAAAATTCCTAATCCATTTTTAGTTTCTGCAAAAGAATTTAGGAATGGAGGAATTTAAACAATGATTTTCGGTACTGTAATTACAGCCAGCCATTGGCCAAAGGCGAAGTTACTTGCAGCTTCCATTAGGCGTTCAATACCAGATGCAAAAATCGTAATATGTCTTGTTGAACGGACTATTCCAGATGAGTTAAGAGGAACAGATGAAATATGGCTTGCCAAAGATTTGAGTAATACTGGTGATTTTGATAAACGAATCTTTCGGTACAAACCTTTTGAAGCATGCTGTTCTGTTAAGCCATTACTTCTACGTGAATTAATGATTCGTTTTCCAGAAGAAAATCATTTTGTAATAATTGATTCCGATATACAGGTATTTTCTCCATTTAAAGAGATAGAGGATCTTCTAACTAAACATCCAATTATACTTACTCCACATCATTTAAATTATAAAGCTCCACCGTGGCTGTACAACTATGCGTTACTATATGGGATCTTTAATGCAGGCTTAATTGCAGCAAACTCTTCAGAAACTTCAAGACGATTTGCAGAATGGTGGATAGAGCGCACTCATCGTCACGCACAATTTGATATAAAAAAAGGACTTTTTGCCGAACAGCGCTGGTTAAATTTTTGCCCCGTTCTCTTCCATGCGAAACCAATTAAGCACCCTGGCTACAATGTAGCATCATGGAATTTACATGAACGAAATGTGTCCCGGTCTAGTCAAGGAGAATTTATGATTAATGGCGAGCATTTACGTTGTTTTCATTATCATAATCACCAAGAATTGTTAAAGAGGTGTAAGGAAGGAGAATTTAACAATAATTCTACTCTTCTTGAACTAGTAAATTCATATGTAACAGCTCTGAAAAATTTAAACGAAGTTACACGCAACCAATGGAGTTATGGGTATTTTGAAAATGGAGAAGAAATTAATGAAGAAACACGTAAAATTTATGGGAAGAATATCGGTTATGAAAAGCTTCCAATGAGTCCATTTGAACTCTCAAATAATTCGTTTATGATTTAAAATTCAAGTATGTTATTGACTTTTAGATTCCTAATAAAGTGAGATAGTAGTGATCTCATCTATTTTTGATACACTTTGATGCTTTTTGGTTTTATGTTTAGTTGAGCATAAAAAATTTGATTAGTCTTCCTTATGTCATTCAATATGCTCTTCTTGATTATCAAAGATTGTGAAATAGTGTACTTAAGCTAACGGGTGCGATAGTCCAAGATTATCGCTTATTTTTGTTGAGGTTATTAAGCCATCGGAACAGTTTAGCTTAAAAAGAAGGGAATTTATCTCTTTAATAGAATAAATAGGAAAAGAATTCCTAGGAGGGTTTTTATGTTTTTCGAAATGACTTATCAGGTTCGGGTCACTGATATAAAAGAAGGTCAAAAGTGGTATGAAACTTTTCTAAATAAGGCTCCCGATTTTATTCCACATGAAGGATTTGTGGAATGGGAACTAATACCTGGTTGCTGGCTGCAAGTGGCAGAGGGGGAACCGACTGAAGGCAGTGGCCCCCTTCGTTTAGGGATCAAAGATATAATTGCACAAAAGGATAGGTTAGTTCGAGAATTGAATGTTGAAAATTTCGAAGTATTCTCACGTCAAGAAGTACCTGTAAAATGGGGAACTTTTACTGATCCTTGGGGAAATCGCATTGGGTTATTTGAATACGTAGACAAGATAGAAGAAAACCTACGGATTAATACCATTTTGAATAAAATAGAAGTTTAATTTTCTTCTTCAAAAAACGGGTGCGATTCTTCCATAGTGAAGGATCGCTTTTTCCTTATTCAAGTAACGAGGCAGTATAGTTTAATAACAGTAAAATTATGTTAAAAAGGTGTTATAATAAGCTTTATTCTAATAACTAATTAAAGGAGTAAGGAATGATTAACTTTAAAAATATGAGTACAAAAGAAAAAGTATTGTTTGCTGTAAATCCCCAACTCTACCTAATAGGAAAAGGAACGCAAAAGGCTATTGAAAAAGTTCAAAGTATTTCTGAAGATGAAAATTCAACAATGGATAAATTAAAAGAAGAAGCAGCACGTCAAGAAATTATAGCTCAAGTATCGGAAGCCCAAGCAAGGGTTTCTCAAGAATTAGCTATTGCACAAAGAATTAATACTGCTCAAGAGGTAGAAATAGAGGAGTTTTATGATACATCTGGAAAAGGTGGATTAAGTGCCAATATTACAGAAGGG
>NZ_JBALOX010000232.1:0-1583 GCF_036965165.1 Bacillus sp. JJ1521
ATTTATAACTAAATACATATTAACATAATAAATAAAAATTAGCCTTACCACTTGGTAAGGCTAATTTTTATTTTGTAACTAAAGTATTTTTAATTTTGGTTTCTTCAAGGTATTTTTTACCCCAGTTTGCAATAGGCATTGCCATCGCCTTTGCCAAAAGTACCGGCACAGCATTTCCTATTTGTTTATATTGCTTGTCCAATCTATTGTTCTTTTGTACTTTCATGTTACCGCCATCTGAAAACTCGAACCAATCTGGGAATGTTTGAATCCGAGCAATTTCTTTCACAGATAGTCTTCGATGTTGAGACGGATCACCAGGGAGGATCCATTTATCTTTATCCATTTTTACCATTTCAGGACCGCTAGGATGTAAGGGAGCTTGTCTACCGGAAGCCTGTATTGTGAAACTTTGTTCGTTCCATTTCTTTTTACGGTTTCTTGATAAATAGATCGGGGAAAAACCACCTTCAAACCAATCCCCAGGATTCGATTCCAAGTCTCTAATGGAATCTTTTAATGTAACGAAAGGTATTTTCTTATCTCCATGAGTTGGTTCAGGATGTTCATAATCAAAATCTAAATCCTCCCTAACCCCAACGATAAATACACGTTCTCTTGTTTGAGGAACACCAAAATCTCTCGCGTTAACTAATTTCACCTTTACATTATATCCAGCAGAAGCAAAGTCTTGTTCAATTTGTTTCATGACTTCACCTTTGCCTAGGGTCAACATACCTTTTACATTTTCAGCTATAAAAATGTAGGGTTTAGCTTGCAATAGACAACGAATAAAATGTATGTAAAGAAAATTTCTTTCATCGTCTATTAACCTTGGGCCAGCTTCACTAAATCCTGGGCAAGGGAAGCCTCCGATTACAACTTCAGCTTTTGGAAATGATTTTACCTTGCGTATATCTACTTGCTCTTTTATAACATTTGGAAAATTTAATTCGTAGGATTCATTTGCCTCTTTGAAAATATCATTAGAATATATTGTGTGGAAAATGCTTTCATGTCTAATAGCGTTATACCAATCCTTGTTTTTGAATGCCTCGCTTGCTTCTTCTTCACCTATTACGGCAGACAAACCTGCAAACTCTAGCCCTAAATCTAATCCCCCGCATCCCGAGAAGAGACTTATCACATTTAGTTTGTTTTCTTTGTAATCAAATACTGAACGATCATCTTCTATTTGTAATTCGGAAATTAATTGTTCTTCTTCAGCTATCTTATCAAGTAGGATTTGCTTAACTTCTTTGGGGTCATAATTTTTTAAAGGGCGGTATTTTGCTCGTCCTCTTTCTTCTAGTTTCACTTTAATATACCTCCCATTTATAATATAGACTATTTTATCATTACTTCGAAGATAAGGCCAGTATTTTTTAATCTACAGCCAATTATTAACAGTTACTGTGTATTATAGTATAATTTATGAAATGAGGTGAAGAGCGTATGACCAATCCTAGAAAAATTGGAGATGAACATGTTGTTATGGTTCATCAAGCCCTGTTAGACTTTATTAATAATAAATCTATCGAACATTATCCGACCACTGTAAAACAAACAGTACTATATATAAC
>NZ_JBALOX010000233.1:0-3147 GCF_036965165.1 Bacillus sp. JJ1521
CCTAAAAATGTGGGGGCAAATAAGCAAAGGCGCATTTGATAGGCAAAAAAAAAAGAGACAACAAAGTGCCTCTTTAGTTTAGGGGTAATGGATTTGGTGCAAGTGGGACCATTGTTTGTTCTCCAAATCGCACATTTCCTATTTGTTTGATATTTCCATAAAAAGTAACTGATTCAAAATTAAATTCCTTAGCAGTAAGCATTATTGCGTCTAACATTAAGATATAATCATCTGAATTCTCTAAAACAGCATCTTCACTGAAATGAATCTCTAAATTCGTACCATCTTCTTTAATTTTTTTTATTTCAGATATTATAGTTGGATGAAGATTATAATCACCTTGATTAGTATCCATTTTCATAGCTTCAAGTGCTTGATCAACAGTATTAAAATCTTCGTAAGATAGGGCTAAAAGTTTGCGACCTGATTCTTCATTCATAAAATATAAATAGGCTTTTTTAGTATCTTTTTCAAAATCAATTTGTTTTTCAGTAATCCCAGATTGCCCTATCATTATACCCTGTTGATTGTTTTGAAAAAGTTCAGCATGCTGATAATCCTCTAATAAATATCGGAAGGAATTGATTGTTTGTGAAAACCCATCAGATTGACCAGTTGCAAAGGATCCTGTTTGAATCGAGTTACTTACATCCACCCTTACTACTTTGCCATGATCTTTCGTTTCAATTTCAGAAAAATCGGCAAAATAGGACTCTGGTATCTCATCAATGCCCCATCCGATTTTTTGACGAATTAACTCATTTACTTGTGGAATATTTTGCTGCCATTGTTCTACAACATTCTCACCATTTGATTCAACTACGATGGATACGATGGAAGGAAACATAACACCACCCAAATACACACCATATGTTAATAGAACTTCATTGTCCCCCACACTATTTACTGCATAGCTTTGACTTGGTTGATCCTCAATTGAAGAAATACCAACCTCTTCTTCTTGTTTTGGCTCTTCAACTGTTTGTAAAGTGCTGGAAGCTTCATCCTTTGAAGCCTCTTTATCCATTACTTTCGCCATTTCAGCAGAGTCGGAACTTGAACTATTCATATTATTTATAAAAGAAGGAGCTAAGATGAATAACAGAAGCGCTGCTGCCACAGACGCAATGGTAGGAACAAGCCATACCTTTTTCTTTCGTCTATTCATTTTAAGGGTTATATTTTGATAAATTTCTTGTGGTCTACGGTTATCTTTAATTCCTGGCATTTGCGATAGCATCTGCTCGAGTTGTTCATCGCTCCACTCTGATTTTTTCATCTTCTAAACCCTCCTTTACACCAGATTCCTCCATATATGTCTTTAAGACCTTAAGGGCTCTATGCTGAGTTGTTTTTACCTTACTTTCTGTCCAACCAAGAGCCTCAGCAGTCTCGGCAATCGATAGTGATTGGATATATCGCAATATTAACACCATGCGTTGATCAGACGTACAGCGATCCAAGCAACGATACATCATTTGGACTTGCTCATTTTGTAATGCTATTTCTTCTGGAAGTGGAGCAAAATCTTTTACCTCTTGGCGACTCCAATCAAAGGAATCCATAATTCTTTGTTTCCAACCTTTTTGTTTTCGAAATGAATCAATTGCTACATGTCTTGCAATTGAAAATAGCCATGTTTTTTCACTGCTCTTACCTTCGAATCTATCATATGATTTTAAAACTCTTATATAAACTTCCTGAACGAGATCTTCAGCTAGTTCACGATTTTTCACCATATAAAATAAGAAGGAAAAGACATCGTGATGATACTTTTCATATAGTTCCTCAAATAAGGAATCCATTTCGCAAATCCTCCCGTTCATTTCATTAGTCGAATGTTTCGTAAAAAAAGTTACACTCCCAATATAGTATGTTTTCATAAAAAAAGGAAGAATATTTTGGTAATATTCTTCCTTACTTTGCGATTGTTACATTTTTTAAGAATAGTAGGCTTAAAATTGGATATAGAATGAGAAAAAACACTCCATTTCCGATTGCATGACTCATGTCAAATGGAAGTCCAGCTATATAATAAGCAAGGAACTTACCTGAAAATAAATAAAGTGGTATGGAGATAACGAAGCCGTATAAAAAACCACAAAACACAGCATAGATGGCTAGGACTATGACTGGAAGTCGGTCGCGATACTTTCGCATTGCACCACTTATTAAACCAATTGTCCCCCATGCAATGATTTGCCCAAATGTCCATAAACCCATACCCATGACAAGGTTAGATAATATCGCACTTAAAATGGCTACAACTACGCCATAGATAGGTCCTAAAAACAAACTTGTTATAATGATAATCGCAGTCGTTGGCTGAACATTCGGAATGAATGTAAACATAATTCGTCCCACCACCGATAAGGCGATTAACATGGATAAAAGTGTTAGGTTTTTAACGGATAAATTCATTTATTCCCACTTTTGTAGGTCAAACTCAATCTTGCTATCGGGCTCTACTTTAAATTCAGCTGCTCCTACCATTAAGTCTTCGCCATTTACGGAAATATGCCAAAATGTTTTCTCTTCGTTACTACCCGCAATTCCGTTAAGGCTATTAATAAAACCGCCGTCCTCTTCAATTTCAAAGTTTTCTTTCATGACGTCCATAAGCGTAACTTCTTTACCTGCTTCAATTTCGATTTCTTTTTCTTCGATGATTTCTTCTCCGTTGTTTTTAGAAACCACAACTGTTACAGTTTCCGCATTTTCTTCTTGGCTAACATTTTCTGATGCATTGTTATCTGTCTTGTTGTTGTTCGATGAATCGTTAGTTGACTGGTCATTGCTGCAACCAAATAATAATCCTAATGATAGTAATAAAAATAATAATTTTTTCATGTTTCTAGCTCCCTTTTATGTTAAATAGTTTGTGTATGTATAAGTGCAGAGCACTCGATACCAAAATAAAAAAGCCCACCACATTGGGTGAGCTTTGTTGATAATTGAAAAACAAAAAAGCATGAAGCTTTAGTGTTAATTCCCGCACCCCGAAGAATTAAAAAACGAATGAATTAGGCAGGTCTACTGACTTAAGCTTCTTTCTACTTTGAGTCCTTCCCATATGACGAACAGCGTTTGCCATCCATTCATACAGTGGTTTTTCTCATTTCGTCCACTTTTACAGTTGCGGGGGCA
>NZ_JBALOX010000234.1:0-4417 GCF_036965165.1 Bacillus sp. JJ1521
TCAGATTTTATCTAACTATTACAAAGGAGTATTTAAATGAATGATAGTAGCCTGCTAATTCATTTCAAAAGTGAACTTCACGGTTATTCATTGGAACAGCTAAGATATATCTCCGAAGAAGGAGTTTGGTCTATTGGGCAGATGTATGACCATTTAATTCTTGTTGCTCATGAGTATCTTGATAATTTGGAAAAGTGTGCAACATCAAGTGAAGAACAACCCCTTGGGAAAACCCAGTTCGGTGAGGAATTATATAAGAACGGAGGGTTTCCACCTATTAAAATAAGATTACCAGATGAACTAAATTCCCCACCTAATAATTCGGACAGCAAGGAAAAGCTAATTTGTAGGATGGATCAGCTAATTCAAAGAATGAGTCAATGGGAATCGAAAGTGGATGATTTTAATTCAAGTTATAAATTTGAACATGGAGGGTTCGGTTGGCTGAATGCAAAGGAGTGGTATGATTTGGTTGGAATGCATTTTCGTCATCATTTGCGTCAGAAAGATGAGTTGGAAAACAGGATGCGCTTCTTCAGCTAAACGGGATCTTATTGTCCCAACCAGCCTGAAACACGTGTATACAAGTAGGGGGTGAACAGTTTAGCTGACGTGATCTAGTCCCACGGGTGCGACGTTCTACCCCGACTACCGTTATCATAAGACCATATTGAAAAAGGTCAACCAGAAATATCTGGCTAACCTTATATTACGAACGGGTGCGATAGTCCAAGACGGATTATCGCTTTTTTTGTTGAAATTATTGTACTAACGAGCAGAAGAGTTGAATAATAAAGTTACTAATCGAGGAGGGATTTTAGTGAATAAAAAAGAAGAACTACTTTCTTACATTTTTTGCAGGGGTAACAGTAACTCTTTTTATATTGCCTTTACTTTATGCATTAGGTGTTCCAACCTATGAAGTTGTGTTAGTTTCTTTATTTGGTGAAGATAGTATATTGGCTATTTTCTTTTCATTAGTTCTTGTTATAATACTTTTATTTTGGCTTGTTAAATATGTTAAAGAAAATGCGTAATGTAGCGTTTTCATATTACTCGATTCTAGACTAACGCGTGCGATGATCCAAGAAGGATTATCGCTTATTTGTGTTGAAGTTATTACGCTAACGAGGCAGGTTATTTGAAGAAGGAATTGTAACTTTTTTTAGTAATAACGGTCTATACAATAGAGGTGAAGTTTATGAAAAGATTATTTGTTTTAATTATCGCAATTGGACTTTTATTGGTTGGATGTAGTCAAGATGCAACAAATGGTAATGTAGAAAAATCCAATTCAACAAAAGACAAAGTTTATAGCAATTCTTGGGACGGTAATCCTATCATCGTTAAACAAAAAAATAATAATGGAGATTACGAAATAGTTAATGAATTAACTGATAAGGTTGAAGTAAAAAAGCTAATAGAGGCTTTGGAGAATGCAGACTGGCAAGAGAATGTTAAAGTGGATATACGACCACCAAATTATATATTCAATTGGAATTCATATAAACATAATGTTTGGGTAAATGAAGAAGTTGAAAGATTAGACCTTATAATTGAAGGACATTCAAATTATGGAACTTTATCTAAAGTATCTTCTGAATTTGTATTTGAAATCTTAACAGGTAAAAAAAATTAATATGACAAGGAACATGAATGAAGGCGATTATTCAGAAGGATTATCGCTTTTTATTGTTGAAGTTATTCTACTTACGGGGCAGTTTAGTTGAAGAAACACTGAAAAGAAAGGGGCTTTCAACATGAAATATTTATTATATGAATTGCACATAGCTCAAAATATGGATGGCACGAATGATGAAGAATAGGATAAATTAGATAATCAATGGGTTGAAAATGCAAAAAAATTCAGAGAGATATTCAATACATTAACTGATAGATTGCCTAAAGATATTTTTAATCGTTTTGACTCTTGGGGGCTTCACGATTATAGACTTATAAAAATGGAAATTGAACATAAAAGTCTCCTTCATTCAAACGTTCACTTAACTGTTTCCAGTGACGATGTTTGGATATTGAGTTTTAATAATGTCTCTTTCTTTCAATTTCAACATTTTAATTATGATAATGATAAACCTATTTACAATCGTGAAACAGATGACTGGTTGTATGAAGAGTTTTTACCAATTAACGAATCAACATTATCATTTGAAGTCGTTCTGTCATCTGGAGGAAATATTCTGTTACACTTCCCAAATAAATCGGTATCGATAAAAAAGTTGAAATAGCTACTGCGTTCTTGTTCAACTAAAGGGTGCTTGAGTTTAATAAAGAGTCGTAGCTGCGGCTCTTTTTCTTGTTCCACTAACGGAGCAGAATAATTGAATTAGATACAGTTAATTTTTTATGAAGCATTTTCTTTAATAGGAAATACATTTTTTATATAAAAACGATCCTTGATTATTATTTAACATTACTTTTTTATTGTAAATCGATAAAAAATACATTAAACTAAATTTTAAGGGGCCCTTTTATTGATTTAAAGGAGTGAGAACTAAAATGGGAGGAAGAGGAATGAATTGGAAGTTTAGGTTTGCTTTCTTTATACTGGCTTTCTTTGCTTTGGTATTAACAGGATGTCAATCGAAAAATGAAAGTGAAATGTTGATGAACGATGTGAGCGATATAAAAGAAGTCTCTATTTCCAAATCAACTGTTTTTGGTAAACTTAATGATGAATTCTTTGCAACTTTCGAGGACTCGAAAGAATTGGACACTTTCAAAAACGCTTTCTTAACTGCTAAAAGAGAGAAAGTGAAACTTGAAGGTGTTAATTATGATTTACTAATTACTGACAATAAAGGCGGTCATTATTTGTTACAATGCTATTTAGGTGAAGAGGGAGAACAAAGTGCATTTTTCTACATTGGCCACGAAGATAGAGCTTATTTTACATCCAAAGAGGTAACGCAAGAGTTGAGAAAACTCATAAAGCAGTAAAACTTAGAAAAAATTTCGTATTTGAAGGTCTCTCGCTTATTGTGCTAACGGGTGCAATAGTTGAAGATCATGTATTTTGCTGATATATAAGATGAACGGGATCATCGGACGAATTTTCGACCAAAAAAATTTCCAATGAGGAAAATTGGTACCAGTAATATGCTAATCGGAATACTTTTGAATAATAAATGTCCGTCTATAAAGCCCCATTCAAATAAGTGATAATAGGCAAGGAAAGAATAGGGAATGACAATGAATAGCGCCGTTATGACACAGGTGTATAACTACGGAAAATAATCGTTTGACCAATATGAGAAAATGCCTGCAGAAAAAATAAATTCAATGCAGCAGTAAATAGAAGAAAGTTTGCCCCGAATGGCAACAGGCTGGCAGTCATAAATGTGATAAGTGATATAAACAGCAAAATCCATGCAATACTAATAGAAAGTTGGGCGGATTTCGCACCCAACTTTTTTTGATGGTTAACGTTAGTTTGACAAGGGAAGTTTCCCGAATTTTATTTTTGTACTTTGTTATAAAACTCTCAATAGTTATAATCTCCTCTAAGCCATGGAACATAAAAATAACAGGGAACAGCCAAATAATTGTTTCAATAAAAAAAAGTTCATATACTCTCACTAGCATCTTTAGCCTCCTCACGGGGATTCCTGAGCATGTCTAATTACTTATTTTTATGCCATGGAACGAAATTCATTACTTAATTTGCTCTAAAAGGACCAGAGGGACGTTTCTGGTGGTCCCCTTGGTTCCAGATAAAGGAGCAGGAGAGCCGTCCCCATGGTATAAAGGGTACAATGGCTGTTGTACCCCCGCAATTTACCCACATTTTGATATACAATTCGTCTTACAAAAAATGTGATTGAACTGAATGTAAGATAATTGGATATTTCTGTTAAGATGAATTAAAGTTTGTGAAAAAGTATACTTAAGCTAACGGGCAGTTTAGTTAAACTAGAACTGTTAAAATAATTAAAAAAACATTCTATTTTGCAGGCATTGCTTGGAAGGACGGTTGTATTGCTTATATATTCCATATACCTTACAATTTCGTCGTATATCTATTTTTTTCTTTATATCTAAAGGAGGAGTTTTATATGTCAAGAAAGGCTTTTAGTGCATCCGGAGCTGTTGCTGTTGGTCCTTACTCACATGCAATTGAAGCAGGAGATTTAATATTTTTATCTGGTCAAACCCCAGTAGACTCCCAGACTGGAAAGCTTGTAGAAGGGGATATTGTTGAACAGACAAATCAATGTTTTAAGAATCTTTTCAATGTATTGGAAGCAGCAGGTTTAACTCCTGATAATGTCGAAAAAGTGAATGTATTCTTAACTGATATGAATAATTTCACAGCAATGAATGAAGTTTATTCTAAACAATTTTCTGAGCCATATCCTGCTCGTACAACTATAGGTGTGTCATCCCTACCTCTTGGTGC
>NZ_JBALOX010000235.1:0-7572 GCF_036965165.1 Bacillus sp. JJ1521
GTCTTGTAAGCTCTTCGAAATTTTACTTGAAGCTACTTCTTTTTTACTTCCTAAATAGGAAATTGAAGGATCTTTTGCTTGTGCAAATGCCTGCGAAGTTACACTAGGCACAAGTATTAGCGCGCACATTAATACACTTGCAACCTTCGTAAACCTACGTTTCCCTTTTTTCTTCATCAGGTTTCCTCCCATATCAAATTTTTAGTAAATAAGTTTGCAGCCTCCTTCCTTCGAATTCCCATACTCCAAATGCTTCGGGAAACTCCCCCCATTTTTTCTCTAGGTAGAAATCGCGATTTTCCAGTAGAAACCGCATTATGTAGAAGTACAGGTTACATTAACTGTAGCCTTTTAAAATAGGAAAAAGTGTCGAATAATGAAATAACATTTTGAATATTAAGAAATTGGTATTTTTTACTTATTTTGACAAAGTCAATTTAGGAATTTGGAACGAAGAATTATATATTCGTAGAAAAGGTATTTTTATAGGGGTTTTTCCACTAAAATGAGATTTTACAATATCTTTACAAATGTATCACTAATAACTTACTTGCTAGGTAAAATGGCTTAATTGTTACAAGTTCAATATTTATTATTAAAAAATGATTATTTTTTCCTTACTTTATTTTTAAGAATAATAGGAGCAGGCTCGGTTTGGTAAATTATCCCTCTTAATTATGGCTCCATTATAGGTAATGCCCCCTAGTCATCAAGCACGCTTAGAGAAGAATCAGGACCTAATCCTTATGAACAGTCGGAGATTCCAATATCTGGTATGTAAATTTTCAACCAAAAAAAAACCACCTTATCACTAAAGGTGGTTTAACGGACACCAAAGAATTTCTTAATCTTTGTAAACATGCCCTTTGGGTCGTTTTCAAGCGATTGTAATGGAATCGATTCCCCTAAAATTCTTCGAGCAATATTACGATAGGCGATTGCTGTTTTGCTGCTTGAATTCAATGCGATTGGTTCGCCACTATTGGAAGCTTTGATGACTTCATCATCATCTGAGACAATTCCAATCAAATCAATGGAAAGATGTGTTACAATTTCATCGAGATCGAGCATTTCACCTGTCTTCATCATATGATTTCGAATCCTATTTACGATTAGGCGCGGTGGCTCAACTTCCTCTTTTTCTAGTAATCCAATAATCCGGTCTGCATCACGAACGGCTGAAATTTCAGGTGTTGTAACAACTATTGCTTGGTCTGCTCCAGCAACAGCATTTTGAAAGCCCTGTTCAATACCAGCAGGACAGTCGATGATAATGTAATCAAAATCTTGTTTTAACTCTTCGACTAATTTCTTCATTTGGCTAGGCTCTACTGCAGTTTTATCACTTGTTTGGGCAGCTGGCAGTAAATAAAGATGGTCATCGAATCTTTTATCCTTTACTAAAGCTTGTTTGAGCTTACAACGACCTTGAACAACGTCAACTAAATCATAGATGATGCGGTTCTCTAAACCCATGACAACATCTAAATTTCGCAGGCCAATATCTGTATCTATTAAACACACACGTTTCCCTAGCACAGCCAAGGAAGTGCCTACATTAGCAGACGTAGTCGTCTTACCGACTCCACCTTTTCCTGATGTAATAACTATAGCCTCTCCCACAGCTAGATTCCCCCTTCTAACCTTGTTAAGTTAGGTCTTAAATGAGTTAACTGTTGCAATCTATCTACTACAATTGTCTCACTATCGTCCACATATGCACATTCCATTATATTCGTTTCTGTTTGAACAGAGTCTGGTGCTCTATTCATTATATCACCAATTCGAAGCTGGGTAGGTTTCATAACTGACGCCGCAATGATTGCATCTTTTCTTCCATAGAAACCAGCATGTGCAATTCCACGTAACGAACCCAAAATAAAAATATTACCGCCCGCAATAACAGTTGCTCCCGGATTTACATCGCCAACAAGCATAAGGTCTCCATCTACTTTAAGGACTTGTCCAGAACGAACCACCTTTGCCACTGAAACAATCTCATGCTTTTTTTTCATCTCTTCTGCTTCTTGTTTTGTAATCACATCACTATCGATTACATCTACAACTAAATGCTTTTTATTTCGAATAACGGAGCGTACTTCCTCTTCTTGATCTTGTGTTAAAAAACGATTGCCAATTTTTACTTTAACAGGAACAAACGGAACATCATCATTCTTTCTGCGATTCAAGGAAAGCTTAACCTCTAGGTCTGAGATTAGTTCTTTAAATGAACACGAATCATCGAGATGCAACGTTAGTCCGTCTTTTGTCCCTTTTATAGTAACATACTGCTGTTTTTGTCCTTTCACGACGTTCACCTCAACGATATTATACTTCAACAAGAGACTCCCTTTTTCCTGTTAAATCTCAAAGTTTTTTTAGAAAGATTGTCATTACTCTTCTATATGTAGTTTTCCTAGTAATTTCTTAAATGGGTAAGCAAATACTAGTAAGAAAATACTATTTAATAGGATCGTCGGTAAAATTCGGATTTTAGCAAACAATTCAACTGAAAGTGAAGTGGTTCCAATTGCCAAATTTACCGCATACACACAAAATTCCAAAGCAACAATCCCAATTAAACATAAAAATGAGATCACAAATATATTTGTTTGAAGAATCCGACTTGCCCAGGAAATAAGATAGGCCACTAGTGTGTATAGAAACAAATAAACTCCTAGTATTTCAGTATAAACAATATCGTAAAGCAAACCAAAAATAGCCCCATAAATAAGCCCCATTGGTTTATTAAAATAGACTGTTATAAAAGCAATCAAGACAAACAAAAACCGAGGCACATAAACATTTTCCTTATGAAAAATATCTACTGGTACTAAATCTACAAAGCTGCTTTCAAATAAAAAAACGAAGGACAAAATAAGGGGAAGAACGAAACGCTTCACGATTCATCCTCCTCTTCATTTGGAACAACCATCGTTCTTTCAACAATTATAACATGGTCGATTTCATAAAAATCAGCAGCAGGCTTAATATATGCAGTCTTTGTTAACCCATAATCATCTGGAACAACATCCATGACCTCACCTATATAAAGCTCACTCGGGAAAATTCCACCAAGTCCTGATGTAAGTACCTTTTGCTCTTTTTCGATTTTTGCTTCCGGGGTATTGATTTTAAAGAGAAGAGCTTCTTTTTCTTCATCATATCCTTCGATTAACCCCATAATCTTTGTATCCCCCTGAATATAAGCTGAGATACGATTGATACGATTTGGGGAACTCAATAGCTGAATGGTAGATGTAAATGCATTTGTATGCTTTACTTTTCCGATTAAACCTTTTGAAGTGATAACAGCCATGTCAACTTTCACACCATGGTTTGTACCACGATTAACGGTAATAATTTCATGCCATTGGTCAGGGTTACGTCCTATAACCGTTCCCTGGATTTTATTAAATTGATCAAGTGATTCCGTTTTTTTCAGAACATCACGTAATTTTTCATTTTCCTTATCCAATTCCTGTACTCTTGCTTCTAACCGACCATAGGAATCTAGCTTTTCCTTTAAGAGCTGATTCTCTTCAAATGTGTTTTGAATATGATTGACATTATCAAAAAATCCAGCAATGGCTTGAGAGGGTTGATGAAAAATACTTTGAGCCCACCCTACCGAATCCTTTAAAAATTGCTCAGGCCATGATAATTTGTTTCGCTCGTTTAAGGAAAATCCAATCAATGCCACCAGAACGATGATACAAACAAGTAAAATTATTAATCGCTTATTGAGAAAAAATTGTGGCATGTGTTACACCCTCTAACTTTAACTTGATTTCAACACATATAGTGGGGAAAATAATTCCCCCACTATATAAGATTCCTTATCGTAAATCCTTTGTTTTCCCTTTAAATAAATGAATATGATCAAGGGCCTTACCTGTACCAATTGCTACACAATCTAATGGGTTTTCAGCAATAAGAACTGGCATACTGGTCTCTTCACTTATAACCTTATCCAAATTGCGTAATAGAGCTCCACCACCAGCTAAAACTATTCCTCGATCCATAATATCTGCTGCTAGCTCGGGTGGCGTCTTTTCAAGTGTATTTTTAACTGCATCGACAATCGCATACACCGTATCATGAAGGGCATGAGAAATTTCCTCTGCCGTAATTTCTATTGTTTTTGGCAAACCTGTTAATAAATCTCTTCCGCGAATCTCCATGTTTTCTACACCCTCAGGAGCACCGGCTGAACCAATCTCAACCTTAATTGCTTCTGATGTACGATCCCCTATCATGAGGTTGTAGGTTTTACGAATATATTGAATAATGGCATCATCCATTTCATCTCCAGCAATGCGAATTGACTGACTCGTAACAATTCCGCCTAAAGAGATAATGGCAACTTCTGTTGTACCACCACCGATATCAACAATCATACTACCAGTTGGTTCCCACACCGGTAGATTTGCTCCAATCGCTGCTGCAAATGGTTCTTCGATTGGGTATGCATCTCTTGCACCAGCCTGACGAGTAGCATCAATCACCGCACGTTGTTCAACCGCTGTAATACCAGATGGTACACAAACCATAATATATGGCTTTCTCGAGAAAAAGCCTTTCGATTTTACTGCTGAATTAATATAATATTTCATCATTGTCGCAGTTGTTTCGTAGTCAGCAATGACACCATCCTTCATCGGACGAAGTGCAACAACATTGCCTGGTGTACGCCCAATCATGTTTTTAGCGTCATTCCCTACTGCTACAATCTGCTTAGTGTCTGTTTGCATCGCAACAACAGATGGCTCTCTTACTGCAATGCCTTTCCCTTTAATAAAAACAAGTGTATTAGCCGTCCCTAAATCTATACCAAGGTCTCTTGTACCTATTCCAAACATAATATGTATCTTCCTTTCTGATACGCGAATAAAAAATGGTGAATCAAAAATTGTGTTATCGAGCAAAAACTCATAACCAATATTATATCGTACAAAATTAAAAATTAATAGAGGATGTTCAAAAAGTCGAACGAAAATGACGCATCTATAGAGGAACTTCGACTAAATGCCGACACGTCCTGTGTCGAACGTCGAAGTCACCACATCCTGTGGAAGCGCGTTGGCTTGTTTCTCCGGTCCTCACGTATTAACTGCATACGCTCCGGTGCTCAAAACTGCGAAGCCTTGAAATTGCGACGCACAGGACGTGCTAGTGTCGACAAGACATGCGGACGTGGCGTTTTTGTCGACGTGGTCTCTTCACCCTCCTTTTGAACACATATTAATAAAGTCACACATATCCTTTTTCTTTCAGACTGACATATTTGTGTTCACCGATGATTAAGTGGTCCAATAGCTCTATGCCGATTATCCTACCACATTCAACAAGCCGCTTCGTGACTTCTATATCTTCCCGACTTGGTGCCGGATCCCCAGAAGGATGATTATGAATGCAAATGATGGATGCTGCTGACCTTCGAAAGGCCTCCTTATACACCTCTCTCGGATGAACAATCGAGGCATTTAGACTTCCAATAAAAATCGTTTGGCGATGAATGACCTGATTTTTCGTATTCAGGTAAAGACATACAAAATGTTCCTGTGTTAAAAAACGCATATCCTCCATCACATATTTAGCGCCATCCTCTGGGGACCTGATGACATACCGATCCTCATATTGAAGTTTGCCAATTCTTTGGCCTAGCTCAACCGCCGCCATAATTTGTACGGCTTTGGCTTTTCCGATACCTTTAATAGAGGTTATTTCTTCGACAGATGCGTCCTTTAATAATCGAAGACCTTCAAAATGATGCAGTAAGCGGTTTGAAAGTTGAATGACCGATTCTTCCTTTGAACCTGTTCGTAAAAGAATGGCTAAAAGCTCATGGTTTGAAAGGCTGTCAGCACCATCGGAAACTAAACGTTCCCTTGGTCTTTCCTCCTGAGGATAATCTCGAATCATGAGTGCTGATGATTTCAAATAGGTTCCTCCTATCCATTGTACTAGATACTTGGATCCCACCTGTATTAAAGTCACTGACTACCATGTAATTAGCCTATTTATGGCACCGTTTAATTGTGGCATACTTACTACTATGAAATGTTATAAATCTTAACAATGATATCCTAGATTTCTTAGTTCACGAAGGGTTCGTGATACAGGCAATCCCACTACAGTAAAATAGTCGCCTTTAATATGTTTTACGAGTGCGGATCCAAGTCCTTGAATTCCATATGAACCTGCTTTATCCTTTGGTTCGCCTGAAGCAACATATGCTTGAATTTCCTCATCAGTTAAATCCCAGAACGTCACTTCTGTTCTTTCAAAGAACAATTTTTGTGTGTCCTTAAAAAGAATCGCAACCCCTGTTACGACTTCATGTTTTTGATTTGATAAAGTTTTTAATACTTGTATTGATTCCTGCTCGCTTTTAGGTTTTCCTAAAAATTGGTTTTGAAACACAACAGATGTGTCTGCTGCAAGGATATAGGAATCCGGGAATTGTTTTGCAATCGCCTTTGCTTTATTTAAGGCGATTGTCATGACCTTTTCTTCAGGAGTGAGAGTTTCGTCAATGGATTCATCAATATTACTGACGGAAACATCGAAGGAAAGTTTCACATTTCTAAGAAGTTCTTTTCGTCGTGGAGAACCTGAGGCTAAAACGAGGTGCTGCATGTTGATTTCACCCTTTTTTATTTTTTTTCAGAATGGAAGATACTTATTTATCGTAACAAACAAATCATCAATCTACAATTATGTAAAATGCAATTTTACAGATAATTTATTGTTTGAGAAAAATTTCGCTTTATGTAAAAGCTATATAAATCAAGGCATAAAAATGGAAAGGAGCAGATATCCCCTTTCCATTTTCCACGTAAAATTGAATTTTGTCTAGTTTAAATCAGAAATCCAAACTGTATAGGCACGGTAAGCATTTAATAATGATTGCTGTGATTGCCATAATACTTTTTGGTCCCCGCCATTCTTATATTCCTGTAATTGTGTAAAAGCAGACTGTATATCTGTATGGAATTTATTCAGCTGCTCATGAAGGCTATCCGCCTTGAGCTCCTTAACCGCAGCTATTTGTTTCGATAGATTTTCCCATTGTCCATTATCGATTGCCCCTGTTTCGAACGCCTGGGAAGAAAGAGTTACTAATTCCTTAAATACTGGCAGATCTACGGTAATTGCCTCCGAATCTGCTTTTCCTGCATTTGTATACGATCCGCCAGCTACTTCAAAAGTTTTGGTGAAAAAATCTGGAAAGGCTTCTTTGTATTTTGTCTTAATCCCACTAACTGAGCCTTGTTCGGTTCCAATGCCGGCAATTACGAAAAAAGCACCATCCATTTCAACAGCAGTTGCCGCAAAACCCTTTTCTTTAATTTCACTCACAGTTGTACTTGCGTTTTCAGCGGTTGAAAATCTTCCTCCCTGGACTACACCTGCCGATAACGTTTCTAAATCAATTGCAACTTTGCCACTTACGGGCTTATCCTCCTGTTTCCCTGCGGTTGGAGGGTTTTCATCAGTAACTTTAGTTGGCACCTCGTTTTCCACAGGTCCAGCATTTACTTCTTTAACTATTTTTAAAATCATTAA
>NZ_JBALOX010000236.1:0-6287 GCF_036965165.1 Bacillus sp. JJ1521
GAGCATCCTGGGGAATCTGGTCGAACCAACGGACCAACCACACCCTCACCAAATGAAACAAAGCCTCGTAGCCAGGGGATGCCCTTAGGGCGTAATAGCTCTTCTGCCTTTTGATGAATGGAGGGATCCCAGGCTTCATGCAATACTAAAACTAAATCAGCCTCTTCTGATATTCCTGAGTCGAAATCGGGATGACGAATTAACATGAAATGGGAGGCTAATTCATTGGACACGTGATCCGCTAAAAAACCTTCTCCGATAATCACCACGATACTATTCAAGTGGATTCCTCCTTTTTTAAAAGCACACCATGCAACTCTACCAATTCATTTTTGCTAAATGGTTCAAATTCAAGTTCAAATACCACGATTTGCTTGCTGTTTCGTTCTAATACTTTTATTGCGGATTTTAAAATCTCTGAATGTGTCATCTCTTCACTTGAAGGTATTTCCAGGCTTAGTGGTACATTTTGCTCCAGAAATACGGATGAACCTTCATATGAATGAGCTGTGCGAAAATCCTCTCTGTTTGCTGTCTTCATAATGGCGTGCTGTAATGCATTTTCCAATGCCTTTGTGATAGTCAAACCTAAACCGCTATACCAGCGGTTATTAGTTCTAATCCAAACAACAGGGAATCCAGAAACTTTCTCTCCAACGCTGATAAGCGGTGCCCCATTCAACCTATTCAATACCTGAAGATAAAACTGACAGTGTTTATCTTCTACTGATTTCAATTCTATACGTGAAACAGTATGCTTCTGTTCGTCATTTTTTTCACTTAGCTCCTTAACCAAACACTTTTGCAATCCCCGGCAAACACTTTCTGCTAACGATTCTCCCATTCCTACACCGATAAACTCGTTTTTTTCTATAATACCTTTATCTACTTCCTGTTGTGGGAGAGTTTTAAAGAGATGAGACACATAGGCTTCAATCCCTGTTAGCCCTGCTTCCCTTCGAGCCTCGACATGAGTCAAGCCGGCACAGACTATGTCTGATAACAATTTAGTTGGCCCCTCTGACAACGGGTTGACTGCTTGAACCCGGCATTGTGATAGGGGAAGTTGCTTCAAATCCCCTTCTTCCCAAATATGAAGAATTCCAGTTTCCGGTGATGTCAATTGATTGAATAATAGAAACAACTTTTCCACATCACCATCTCTAGGTACTTCGTTAATCCGTAATTCTAAATCTTGTATCTGTTTAGCTTCTGGGGTGCCCGTCACAAAGGGGTGTGGAATGAAGGAATGCCAGTTTCCCTCTAAAGTATCTAGATTAAGGAGAAAGAATTGATTATCCTCTTTTTCCGATTCAGTTATTCTCGTAATCTCTTTGAATAATTCAAAGACGATTACATTTGCAAGCATCGCTCCTGCTATTTGAGAGAAATTGGATAACGGCTGTTCCTTGTGAAGTGCAGATTCGTGTATGCGCCTCCACGCAGATTCCCAACATCCCTTAGATTCAGGATGCACTAGAGGACCTGCTATACCCATTTGTTCTAAACAAATAGCGGGGAGAAACCCCTTCTTTTCTTTCGTACAAATCTCATTGAGAGCTCGTAATTCCTCAACATCACCCTCTTGTGAAACATACAAAATGAATTGAAATTCTTGCACAATTTCCCTCCATGTCCTCACCCCATCCTTATCTAGGGTTAACACATTAACCATTACCTCGGGATCGGTTTGACGTGCATGTGCAACGTGTTCGGATAACCGCTTTCTATTAGTAGATTCTTGGTCGGTAATTAGTACATGGAACCTTGGTAATCCTGATTCGAGTAATGCAGATACCAATGATACTAAAAATGGGCCAGATCCAACTGCCAAAACTTTTGACTGACGATAGGCTTGAAAGCGGTAAGGGCCAGAGTGTCCGAAATTTTCCAAGAATTCGATTTGAGATGCATACTTCTCGGTTACATGTGATTGTAATTGATGCGGCAAATCTTGACTTACATCCATAACAAATCCGTTGCGATACAGTGCTTCTGCAATTTCGTATACCCGCTCTTGGTATGGGACGGGTAATCCATCAGTTAAATTCCCCAACGAGTACTCTCCATTGAACATGGGTATTAGCTTTTCAACCCACTTATCGATTGTATTTCCTTCCATACGGAACGAACTTGTATTGTTCCGAAAATATACACCGCTGTTTGCATAGGGGAGAAAAAATGTGTCTCTTTTTACCTTGAGACGCATAGAAGGGGTTAATTTTGTCATTTCGCTCCTCCTTTACTAAAGATCCAGTTTGCGATTCTGTACCACCACTGTCACTATAATCCTATGTACAGAAATTTGTCTTATATGTCTAATCATAAAGAGTTAGCCCCTAAAGTATTTTTTCAGGGGCTACATACTTGATGGTTAGAATTACTTTGTATTTAAATTCGAGTTAGTAACCTCCGCAGCGGCCTCCGCCTCCGCAACGGTGTCCACCTCCGCAGCGGCCACCACCACAACTAAAGCAACTAAAGCAGTTAGAGCACCGGAAACAACTAGAACAACTAAAGCAACTAAAGCAGTTAGAGCACCGGAAACAACTAAAGAAACCAGAACATCGTCCAAATCCACCAATTCCACCAAATTCACCTATTTGTCTGGCTGATTCAGCGTAATACTGGTTTGGATCCCAAGGAACTACATCCGTCGAATGGAAATCGCCAATATTTAACATTTGGAGCTCATTTTGAAAATTATTCACGAACATTACCTCCGATTATTCATTATTTATTAAGGTATGAAAGTACTTTGAAATGAAACAGAACTCACAAAATAGAAAAGGATTGTATTCAAGTCATACCGGAAATATTTCAAAGACTTTCCTCAACAAATTATGTCCGATAATTGGGTATTGTGCCTGATTGCATCGCCTAATTTTAATTGGCATTTAAGAGATACATGGCAAATGATTCAAAAGATTCTTGTACTAAATCCTGAAGCCTACAACTTAACTAAAAAATCCTCTCTTTAACTTTTTCAATGGTATTCATTGAAAAATATTAAATGGAGAGGATTTTAATATGAGTTATAAGAGAATCGGCTGGAAAAAGATAGTACGAGTTAATTAGCACATTGTTTGAGCGTGATTAATAATAAAATGGAAAACACCCGCAATTATTTCATGCATTTCTTTACTTCGATTTTGCTTGTTCACTTTTTGCTTTACCAGGAATTAGATGAACATCGACACTTGGGCCAAATCCACTCCATCTGTAGCCTGAAACCTCAAGAAGGCCGTTTGGAAGTACATCTGAGAGTCGTTCTCTCTTAGAGTATTTAATTGCATGACCGACCGCTTCTACTTTAAATGTGTATCGTTTACCTTGTTTTAATCCTGTTACGGTGTAGCTTGTATCAGATGTAGTCAATTCTGAATTTATAGGTGTAAATGCAGCACCTTCAGACTTGATAGGTTGACCATTCACGTATACTCGGTATCCGATTACATCTTGATTGAGTGCTTTTGCAGAATTCCATGACAGATTTACACTAGTTCCATCTGTATTAATTTTTGCTTCTAAGCCACCATCAAAGGAAGGTGCACCGATTGGGTAAGGTCTGGCTGTTTCAAATTCTAGTACACTATTATAAGGTGTCTTATTGCCAGCAAGATCAACTGTTTCGACTTCAATATTATATTTTGTACCAGGTTCTAGGTGTGTTAATGTGTATTTATTTGATGTTGCAAAGCCATTTAACTCACCATTGGCGTAAACGTTGTAACCAGCAATTCCTGTGTCGTCAGTAGCAGCATCCCAAGTTATAGAAGTCCAAGTAAACCCTGTATACACCACATTTACTTCCTTGCCACTAAAAGTATCGCTGGAAGGAATTTTAGTTGTTGATTCTGAAATCGTTGTTTTCATTGGGAGAACGGGTGCTGTTTGATCAGCTTCACCATTTGTAACTACCTTAATTTCTGGACCATTTGAAGTGCGATTTCCTGTTGCATCAGTTGCTTCCACTTTAAATGTGTATTCTGTGGCTGGTGCCAGTCCATCTACAGTAAAACTTGTGCGATTTGTAGTTGTATAGTTTTCACCAAGTTTTTCACCATTTTTGTAGATTGTGTAACCCGCAACACCAACATTATCAGTCGCTTCACTCCATGTTAAAGTAACGCTTTTTCCATCAGGTGATGATATAGCATCAATAACTGTATCTTCTGTCCATTCTGGTTTTTGTGTAGCATCAATTGGTGCTGCTGTTGTATTCTCAAATACAAGTCCCGTAGAATTTGTAATTCTCCATGGATTTCCGCCATTATCTTTGAGGTTTGTAAAAGATACATTAATAAATTTGAAATCTTTTGCATAATCCATATTTACGGAATAGACATTATCAAATTTAACATTTTTGAAAGTAATATTTTCGTGATAAACTTCGCCAGCACTATTATTACCATTTACAAGAATCGCTTGCTTGTTACTTCCCCCTTGATTTCGAACGGTTGTATCAACAATCTCCATATCTCTAAATTGAGAGATGACATCTGCTGGTTCATATTGGATTGCAGCATTTGCATCTGTATAAGCGGAAGTGAAGACAAATGGGCCGTCTCCGTCAATACCCTCCAATGCATTGTTTCTGAAAAGGATATTTTTTGCCCCACCACCCATTGGGGTGTTTGTCTTACTGCGTAAACCTACATCTGTTTTATACATAATATTGTCTTCTACTAAAAAGTCCTGGATCCAGCCACCTGTATGACTACCGGTAACAACCCCACCATGACCCTCACGAATATAGTTATTGAAAATCCAAGCATTTCCTGTTGGCTCACTCTTGGATGCTGCTTGTCCCATTCCTGACGCGAAATTAATAGCATCATCGCCTGTATCAACAAAGTTATTAAAGACCATGATATTTTGAGAGTCACCAAACTCGTATCCATCCGCATTATTGCCATCATACGTTTTGGAAATGGTGCCATTTATTACAATGTTTTTACTATGAAGGTTTACAATCCCGTGATTTGCAGGATTAAGCTGGGTAATTCCTTCATAATACATTCCATCTACGCCACGAACGGTAATCAGATTGGAACGAGTTGCATAAGCGGACTTCGCGTCCATGCCCATTTCTTGTGCGGCATATGATTGATTTGCTGCTAAGATTCCCAATGTATTTTCAGATTCAAGATCTAGTGGGCTCATCTTCCCGTTTTCGATCTTTACATTTCCAGTTACTTTTGAATTGTTGCCAGCAACGTAACGTGGTAATTCATTCCCAAGTTCATCGATGGTAGGATGATTCTTATCATATTTCCACCCGTTCCCATCAATGATCCCATTGCCCACGATACGAATGTTTTTCAAACTGCCGTAATCGTATGTATGTGCATTGATGAGTGAATATGAACGTTCATCTGTAGAATAATCGTATAGCCAGAAATTGGTACTGTAGTCCTCGGCATCCGGAGAGCCGAGTAAATATCCATCCACTTGTAAAGTCATATCAGATTTAAGCCATAATTCTCCGGAGATAAATTTTCCATCTGGTATTAACACCTTGGACCCAGGTGTTGCAGCATCAATGGCTGCTTGAATAGCTTCTGTATCCTTACTATCATCATCTGGTGTTGCCCCATAATCTACAATATTAAAAATCTCTGGTATCTTTGTTGTTTTTCCTACAATTTTATTGGAAGGTGCCGATTCCGTCCCTTCAGCATTCACAGATGTTACATAAAATTCGTAGGACTTATTAGGTTTAAGATTGTTAACCTTAAAATTATGGATAAGAATCTTTTCATGGAAATTATCCTTATCGATATTTTCATAGAAATTATCGATATAGGCTTTTGCTGGGCCACTATTGTCTTCCAGGGCACTTCCAATTTTCTTCTTATTCATATAGATGTTAAAATCTACGATGTCATTATATTGCTCTGGTTTTTCCCAAACAAGAGTGATGCTGGCTTCATCAAAAGCAAGGTCTGGAATCTGTAAATTTACAGGTGATGATGGTCCATTGGGCGATCCTCCCGACTTTGCATAAACTGCTCCGCTAATACTACTAAAAACTAATAGTAAAATTAAAAATAAAACTCCATTAACTTTTAGACTCTTCAAATGCTTCAACCACCTTATTGTTTTTTGTAAATCTAATAAACTTTCTCCTTTCTATTTAAATTTTATATAAACCTTTTTTGGCGCAGAGACACTGCGATGTAAAGGTTCATATTTTAATGGAAGTCGGAAATTTCAAATCTATGTTAACCGCTTCCATTAGAAACGTATACAATCACTTTATTGAATATTTTGATAATTATAGT
>NZ_JBALOX010000237.1:0-7706 GCF_036965165.1 Bacillus sp. JJ1521
CCCGTCCAATTGGACGGGTGCTTCTTTACGGAACGAGTAAAATTTTTTTATCAAAAAAATAAATCCTTTTTTAAATCTTTTCGTCATAAATAGTGAGGTGATAAAAATGCCCGAGGATCAGGAACTGATTGAGGAAGTCATGCAAGGTAGCCAGGCGGCGATGGAGGTTTTGAAGAGGAAATACTATAAACTTATCTATGCATTTGTTTATCGCAAAGTGGGAAACAAGGAAATGGCATATGATCTGACACAAGAAATTTTTATTAAAATGATGCAGCGAATCCAGTCATATTCATAGCATTAATGAAGGGGGAAGCGATGAACAAGACTGACGGAAATCCTCTTCATAGCCTTGATGAAGAGGAAAGCATGTCAAAGAATGAAGGAAATCCTTTTCATGGTCTTGATGAAGAGGAAAACGATGCACAAAAAATACCCTAATTCCTCGTCATAGTCTCGGTTTGCGGTCAATTTTCTCTTACCCAAACCCGAAAGGTCTTCATAGCGCTAACACAATCTCATTCCTCATAGCTTTGAATGAGATTTGCTATGTGTGCATAAGCACCGCCCGCCCGGAGCGCAGCCGTTACCATAATTGCTTCGGCAAGCTCCTCGCCTGTCGCCCCAAGCTTTATTGCATTTTTTGAATGAACATCTATACAGTATGGGCATTGTGTTGCGTTTGCAACTGCTACGGCGATGATTTCTTTAAACTTACTACTTAGTTTTCCTTCTTTAGTTGCTGTAGCACTAAATGCACCATACGCTTTGAAACCATCAGGGGCAAACTTTCCTAATTGTCCTAGATGTTTTAAATTAGAGCGGGCATAAAGTATATCGGAAGCCTCTTGTGTATTGGCATTATGTACATGCGTGCTGTGGGTCACAGCTCCCCCAGCTTCAACCGCCGCTACAACAAATACGGCTTCGGTTAACTCTTCTAATGATGCACCAGCTTTTTTTGCACCTTTTGTATGTGCATCAATACAATATGGACATTCTGTAACATGTGCTATCGCAACCGCAATGATTTCTTTTTCTTTCTTTGATAATACTCCTTCTTGCATAGCAGCCTTACCAAACGCATTATAGGCTTTTAACTGTTCTGGAGCAAGATCCTTAATTCTCGCAAAATGTTTTAGATTTTCTTTTGGATAAAAGCTTGTGGACATATGATAACCCCCTTTAGATTCAAGATAGTTTTACCATTATTTTTTAAAAGTATTCTTAGAGTTGGCGTTAAGCTTACCCATCAAATTCCCTCCCGCCCATGTATGATACCTAAATTACTGGAAAACCTAATGGCAAAATTACTTATTTAGGAAATGAGGGTTTATTGTGGCAAATGAGAAGAAGCTTCCCGAAACACCAGAGCCAATATGGAGGGTTGACGTTGATATTCCAGAATTTCCTTCGCTAGAGGAAGACCTTGAGGTAGATGTAGTGATTGTAGGTGGGGGGATTACAGGTTTAACCTCTGCTTATGTCTTAGTAAATGAGGGACTCAAGGTAGCCATATTAGAAGCGGATAAATTGCTTAATGGGACAACGGGGCATACGACAGCTAAGGTTACTGCACAGCACGGGCTAATCTATGATGAATTCATCACAAATTTCGGAAAAAGTACGGCGAGGCTTTACTATGAAGCAAACACAGATGCAATAAAATTTGTCCAAAAAACAGTGGAAGAGCACCAGATTGATTGTGATTTTAGCAACCAAGATGCAATCATTTATTCTACAACAGACGAGTACAAACAAAAGCTAGAAAACGAAGCAGAAGCCTATAAAAAAATTGGAATCGTTGGTGGACTTGAAGACAGTATTCCTTTTAAAATTGACACAAAAAACGCACTTGTCATGAAAAATCAAGCCCAGTTCCATCCGGTAAAATATTTAGCACATCTTGTTAAAATTATTAAAGAAAAAGGTGGACTTATTTTTGAGAATACCGTTGCGGTGAATGTTGAAACAGGAGAAAAGCCGGTAGTACTCACTCGCGAAAATAAGCGAGTTAAAGCTGGTTTTGTTCTCGCTTGTTCCCATTTCCCATTTTATGAGGGCACGGGTCTATATTCTGCAAGAATGAAAGCAACCCGATCATACATAGTCGCTACTAAAGTGAAGGAAAGTTACCCTGGTGGGATGTACATAAGTGCTGATAAGCCAACACGTTCACTACGATCAATGAAACATAATGGCGAAGAATATGTTTTAGCTGTAGGGGGCAGCCATCAAACGGGTGAACGAAATGACACAATGGAAGAGTACAATGCATTAGGCACTTTCGGAGAACAGGTATTTGAATTAGAAGATATTACCTACCGTTGGTCGGCGCAAGATCTTCAAACATTGGATAAAATTCCTTATATTGGGGAACTCACAACAGGTGAACCCAATATTTTAGTTGCTACGGGATTTCGTAAATGGGGGATGACAAACGGTACTGCCGCTGCCCTGTTATTCAGGGATATTATCCTGAAACGAAATAATCCATATCGTGACATGTATTCACCTGCTCGATTCTATGCACATCCGACATTGAAAAATTTCTTTGTTAACAATGCGAAAGTCGTTAAGCATTTAATTCAAGGAAAAATGGAAATCCCACAAAAAAATGTGGCTGACATTCCAAATGGGGAAGGTGCGGTGATTTCGATTGATGGACATCGAAAAGGAGCTTATAAAGATGAAAATGGTAAACTTTACATTGTAGATACAACCTGTACCCATGTAGGCTGTGAAGTTCATTGGAACAATGGTGAAAAATCATGGGATTGTCCTTGTCATGGATCTCGCTTCTCTTATTCAGGCGAAGTTTTAGAAGGTCCAGCAGAAAAGCCTTTGCAGCAATACGACTATACAATGCTGGATAACCTTACATCGGAGGATTCCGGGTATTAAAAAAAAATAGGTTTTTAGAAGGGAATCCAAATGGGGGAGCCTTGAATTTAAGGGCTCCTTTACATGTTATAGGTACTTGTAAAAAAATAAAATGCTTTTCTAAACCAAATAACATTGCTATTTTTTTTTACATCTGTTATTATAAAGAAGAATTATTTTTGTTCTTATTCAGATTAAGAAATATCTTTTGTTTTTCGTCTAAGGTATTTGAACAAGGATAGTAACATATGTGTGGACAGTCACACTAGGAGGCAATTTAACATGGAACAAGGTAAAGTTAAGTGGTTTAACGCAGAAAAAGGTTTTGGATTCATCGAGCGCGAAGGTGGAGACGATGTATTCGTACATTTCTCAGCAATCCAAGGCGACGGCTTCAAATCTTTAGACGAAGGTCAAAGTGTAACATTTGATGTAGAACAAGGACAACGTGGTCCTCAAGCTTCTAACGTTCGTAAAGCTTAATAAGAACCATCGTTAGCAAAGGGGTGTACCGATTTCGGTATACCTCTTTTTTAATGCAGATCTACAATTAAACAAAGCAGGTACAACTTGTATCTCTACCTATTCCAATTTCTTAATACCACTGTTTGTGTGGGTGCCACTCTGGCTCCTGACATAATAGTCAGTTCATATTTAACTCCATCATTCAGAAGTTCCGCAACTTTGTTACTCGTTACGTGTTTAACAATGGATAGGGTCTCTACTTTTTTTCCTTCCTATATGAGATAGTCAACAACTGCATCATGGAATTTTTCAGGTTCTATTTATACCATTTGTTCCAATCATCTAACTCGAACCGAATTATATTGCCTCGTTTAAACAAAAGATTTTACAAACCTTTTAAACATATATAATCTCCTATTTNNATTTAATATAATAGAAGTTGAAATAAATGAAAAGGAAGTAAACGATGAAAAGAAAATTTGTACTTACTGGTCTTGTGATTGTTATCATTTTTCTTATGTTATTCGGAACCTATAAACTAATGAATTCAAGGTCGTTCCAATTATTTGGCGGTCTAACACAGCAGGTTGAAACCAATCAAAAGGTAATTGCTCTGACCTTTGATGATGGTCCATCTGAAAAAGTAAACGAAATCCTACCGCTCTTGGAGAATTATAATGTGAAGGCGACGTTCTTTTTAATTGGACAAGATATCGAGAAATTTCCTGAAGAGGCAAAGAATATTGTGGAAGCGGGTCATCAGGTTGGAAATCACACGTATTCCCATAATCGCATGGTCTTCAAGGAACCATCCTATATAAAAGAAGAAATCGAAAAAACGGATCAACTTATTCGTGGGGCAGGGTATAACGGGGAAATTGACTTCCGTCCACCAAACGGAAAGAAGCTCGTAGGTTTACCTTACTACCTTAACAAGCAAAACAAAGACACCATCACGTGGAACATTGAACCGGATAGCTACCACACAACACCTGTGGATATAATAAATTACGTGAAAAATACAATCCAACCTGGATCTATCATCCTGCTGCATCCAATGTATGATGATATCGATAAAGTACTTGCAGAAATTGAAGGGATTATCCAAACGCTTCAAAAAGAAGGCTATACTTTCGTAACTGTTAATGAGCTTCAAGGGTTGTAGTTTCAGTTTGGTAAACCGGATTAATTCAATTAAACAGATACAAAAAAAGAACCATATGAATTGGTTCTTTTTTCGTTCTTAGACACCCATTTTTCTGCGGGTATTGCTTGGCTTTTTTGTTTGCTGGCTTTTCATTTTTTTTGTTGAAAGATCAGCATTCATTTTTCCTTTACCTGAAGAGGACTGATTCTTTTTGTTTTCAAGCTGTTGCTTCATAGCTTCTTGCAAGCTGATTTTCTTTTTTGGTGCTTCGGATTGATTGTTCTCAGTCATAGGAAATTCCACCTTTTTGAATATGTAGTTAGTCCAGTATAATCTATTTTCGCTTAATATGAAAGAAGGGTTAAAGTAAAAGGTTTGAAACCTTCATATTTTGAATCGTATATGTGGTATGACACAAAGCAGAGGCAGATATATTGTAAAAAGGTTTAATTGTCCTTTCTTTAATAGCATTATTATTTCTTGGTGCTTGTTCCATCCTTAAGGATGGAAATAATACTGTCGCATATGTGCAAGAGGCAACAGACTATGTAAATTGAGTCAGTACGTTTATTAACTAGGCTTCAACCCTAACAGAGCAGGCTGTTATTGATGAACTGGCTAGAGTGGATCTTGAGACGATGCTAACAGGAATGCAAGATGATATGGAAACATTCAACTCGTTATAGCAACCAGAAATGCGTCAGACCTTCATCAGCAAATAGTCGATTATAACTAACAACCGGAAGAAGGCATTTATTTTAGAAAATATTGAGAATGGATAGTTTGATCAGTTCTACTTGGGAATAGTGAGCTATTCATAAACCTACAGGAAATTATGAGTAACATCGATTATATAAAACAATTTATTAACTGGTTCGGGAGACGGAGAGAAAACATTAAATATCATAGTTATTGGAGTATGAATTAGCATTTAATTTCGTACTCCATTTTTTATTGAAATAACATCAAATTATTTGTTTTGACAAGCGAAATAACACTTAAATTAGCATAGCAATTAACTCTATTACTATATTTATTGTAACCTTTTCTAAAATCCAGGTTAATAAGGTTGTTATACGTTCAACTGATTTTCTTTTGTAAATTTTTTGACGTAACTTTTGGAATTTTATGTTAAAATAAAAATATTGTTTTATGTATATTCAACTAACGAAGATGGATTGTTGAAGAAGTGATTTCGCTGACTAAATAAATAAGGAGGAGGTAATTTTTGAAAAGAACCATAATAGGTGGATTTTTAATGTTAGGTGGATTATTAGTTACTTTAATAATTATTTTATCTGGCTCTATATATGCAACCAGTATTACTGCTTGGTCAGGGGATTCTAAATTATGGTATGCCATTTTTGGGGAAAAGCTATATGACGATGAACCTATACAGTCATTATTTCTTGGTTTCCCATTTATAGTTGGATTATTGTTGACAGTTATTGGGCTTGGAATATTAGGGAACGAATATTATAAAACTTTTAAGAAGCAAAATTTATAATTAGATTTTCCTCTTAAACATACGGTGCTTTAGTTGTGCAAGTAGATATAACAAAAATACAGCAAAAAGACTAGAAAAAAATCCTAGTCTTTTTGCATTGCTAAATTTATTGAAAATTATGCTGCTTGATAGGTCCAATAATAGTCTTAGGATCCCGTTGATCCCCAAATGGAACAGTTTTCGCTCTTTCTAAAAGTGGTGATGGAAGGAGATCCAAATGAAGTATTCTTTAGCAATAATCAAATGCTACGCTCATTAAAATTAAAGCCGCCAATTAACTCACAAATTTCTGCAGAATTAAATGAATCGGGGTTTCCACGTGTGTCAAATTGGAACACATTCAATAAACAAATCATCTTAAATGATGATGAATATGCTAAAGTATCTGAAAAGATTATTTAACTATGAGCAATCATAACAGAAAGTATAATTATTTATTAATCCAACGGGTTCAGTTACCTAATTAATAAAAAAGGTACCGTACCCGTTCGCTTTTCTTAGTGTGGACCTATTCTTGCCTTTTCTTTTTTCTGAGGACAATCCATACAATTAATATAACAACAATTGGAATAAGGATTGGTGATAATCCAATAACGAATACCACTAGACTTGAAAAAACAGATATGATTCCGTTAATCGTATCGATAAATAGACTTTTAGCTTTTTGCCATGTATTTAAGGACTTGTTGTCCTTGATGGAATCAATTTTAACTAATTGCTCTTCCAGATGAATTGTTACAGTTGAATAGTCAACATTATTTTGTAAAAAGTTCATTCTTCCTAAAATTTGTTCTTTCTCTTCTTGGACCCTTGCAAGATCATTTGATATTTTTAAAAGGTCCTCTGTTTTTTCGGCTTGATCCATTAAGGTCAGTAGCCTTTTTTCCACTGCTTCTTTTGCCTTTAATCGTGATTCAAGGTCCACAAATTCCTCTGTTACATCGTTACCGGATATATTTTTCTCTACAACTTTTATACTGTTTTTTTCGATATCATTTATATAGGATTGGAAATGGGACTGTGGAATTTTAACAATAATGGTACCATTAATAGATTCCGTTCCATTATCATAGGTCGATGATTCCACCACATATCCACCAAGCTTAATTGCATTTTGTTGAATTTCCGCTTCCACTGAACGAAATTCTTTTACTTGGATGGACAAATTTGCATGGTAAATAAACATACGGTCTTTCTCAATGTGAACGCTTCCATTGCTATTTACTTTATTTTCAGTAACTGTTTCATTATCCATCATTTCTTCTTTGCTCACGTCTTTACTCATTTCAGTATACGGCCCATCCATAGTGGCGCGATCTGCTTTACTTTCTGAACTTTGGTTACTGCATCCAGTTAGCAATAATAGAAGTAGCACGAGCAATTTTAAGAAAAGTTTGCCTCTCATCTTCAATTAGCCCCCTTAGGTCTTTACCCATTAGACGGATTATAAAAGAAATTGTTTCAATTTGGTTTCATTATGACTAGTCTATATATCATAAACACCCAGAAATCTACTGGCTTTTATATTGCTAGTTAATGTAATTTTTAGGTAATATAAAATTAGGACATGTCTGTTATAATTTTTTTATGATACATTTTAAAAAAAAAAGAGGGGAGAGAACTATGAAGGATTTACAAAGTTACATACCTATAATTAAGTTTTTCGGGCAATTTCTTGGTACTGATGCAGAACTTATTTTATAT
>NZ_JBALOX010000238.1:0-7077 GCF_036965165.1 Bacillus sp. JJ1521
AATCGATCAACAGGAAAAATGGGATATGCAATTGCAGAAGCAGCACATAAAATGGGTGCAGACGTAACTTTAATTTCTGGACCAACAAATCTTCCCGCACCGCCAAAAGTGAGAGTGATTCCCGTTGAATCCGCTGCAGAAATGTATACACAAGTCATGAGCTTTTATAAACAAAATGATATCGTAATTAAATCAGCGGCTGTTGCGGATTATCAACCAAAGCAAGTCTTTGATGGGAAAATGAAAAAAAAGAGCGGGGATCTTGTTCTCGAACTTAAAAGAACAACTGATATTTTAAAAACGTTAGGCGAACAAAAGGAACATCAATTTCTAGTTGGTTTTGCAGCTGAGACAGACAATCTAGATGAATATGCAAAAAAGAAACTCACATCGAAAAATTTAGACATGATCGTTGCAAATAATGTAACGACTCAAGGGGCGGGATTTGGGACAGACACAAATCTTGTAACGATATATAAAAAGGATGGAACTCATAAAGAACTGCCTATGATGACAAAGCTTGAGGTTGCAAAAGCTTTACTTCGTGAAGTGAAGCGGACGATGGATGGCGAAACAAAATGAAAATTGCCAGCATTATTGTCGATGTTCCGGCAATGCAAACAGATAAACCATATGATTATATCGTTCCCGATAAATGGAGTGACTTGATTGTAACTGGAATGAGGGTCGTCGTGCCATTTGGTCCTCGTAAAGTCCAGGGTTTCGTTATGAGCCTTTCAGAGAAAGCCGAAGTAGACAAGTTAAAGGAAATCCATTCCTTGCTTGATCTAACCCCGGCTTTGAACGAAGAGCTTCTTCACATTGGCAAATGGCTAACAGAAAAAACGCTTTGCTTTACGATATCTGCTCTACAAGCGATGCTTCCATCCGCAATGCGGGCAAAATATGAGAAAGAAATAAGACTTCTTGACCCTGCAAAAAGAAATGAATTGGAACCGGCGATTCAAGCATCTTTTGAACAGCATAATGAGGTTCATTGGGATGATGCCGAAAAAAATGATTTATTGCATATTTACCAAAAGGATATTAAAAAAGGTCATCTCGAAGTTGTCTATAATGTAAAAAATCGTAGCAATAAGAAAACGATGAAACAAGTACAGCTATCACTTTCAACAGAAGAAACTGAGAAAGTAATACAAGAGCTTTCTGCGTCAGCGAAAAAACAGAAACAAGTACTCGAATTTTTACTTAAAAATCCAAAATCTATCTTTTTAAAGGAACTTTTGCAGAAGGTTGGCGTGACTGACAGTACAATTCGAACAATGGTGAAAAAAGGGTATATCACCGAACAAAATGTTGAGGTTTACCGAGATCCATACGCGGACAAGCACTTCGAGCAAACACAACCAATGTCATTAACAGATGAACAGCAAAATGCGATAACTCCAATTCTTGCCTCAATCGAAGATGTCTTTCATAAAGTATTTTTGATGTATGGTGTTACCGGAAGTGGTAAGACCGAGGTTTATATGCAGGCGATTGATGCTGTTTTAAAAAAGGGTAAAGAAGCGATTGTCCTTGTCCCGGAAATCTCTCTTACTCCACAGATGGTGAGCCGTTTCAAGGGACGTTTTGGTTCCCGGGTTGCCGTGATGCATAGTGGGCTTGGAATTGGCGAGAAATATGATGAGTGGCGAAAAATATATCGTAAGGAAGTAAGTGTTGTTGTTGGAGCGAGATCTGCAATATTTGCTCCTTTTGAAAATATAGGGATTATTATTATTGATGAGGAACATGAATCAAGCTACAAGCAGGAAGATAACCCAAGATACCATGCACGAGATGTCGCGATTTTTCGTGGTCAGCTGCATAACGCTCCCGTAATTTTAGGAAGTGCGACACCAACTCTTGAATCATTTGCACGTGCCTCAAAGAATGTCTATGAACTCATTGCATTAAAGGAAAGGGTTAATAGCAGACCTCTACCAACAGTTGAAATTGTCGATATGCGCGAGGAATTACGTAATGGGAATCGATCGATGTTCTCAAATGTCTTATTTGAAAAATTAACCGCAAGACTTGAAAGAAACGAACAATCGGTTTTATTTTTAAATAAACGCGGCCATTCCTCATTTGTCATGTGTAGGGATTGTGGCTATGTTGCAAATTGCCCGCATTGTGATATTTCTCTCACATATCATAGACCACATCATCGCTTAAGATGTCATTATTGTGGATATGAGACCTTCATGCCAAATACATGCAATGAATGTGGTAGTGAGCATATCCGATTTTTTGGAACTGGTACACAAAAGGTTGAAGAAGAACTTGCGAAGGTTTTACCAGAAGCTAGGGTTATTCGAATGGACGTTGATACAACTAGTAGAAAAGGTGCTCATGAGAAATTATTGAAGGAATTCGGTGAAGGAAGAGCAGATATTTTATTAGGAACACAAATGATTGCAAAAGGATTAGATTTTCCAAATGTCACATTGGTCGGAGTTCTAACTGCGGATACGATGCTCAACCTGCCGGATTTTCGTTCTTCGGAAAAAACATTTCAGCTTCTTACACAGGTTAGTGGAAGAGCGGGGCGTCATGAACTGCCAGGTGAGGTTGTGATTCAGAGCTATACACCAGAGCATTATAGTATTGAACTTGCGAGCCATCATAATTATGATGGATTCTATCAAAATGAAATGCACATTAGAAAGGCTCATGCGTATCCACCTTTTTATTATTTGGCTTTAGTCACAGTCACACATCCGGAGTTAACGAAAACCGTCGATGTTGCTGAGAAAATTGCAATCTATTTACGGAAGTCCTTATCAAATCAATCCATTATCTTAGGCCCAGTGACCTCACCGATTGCCAGGATTAATAATAGATATCGATACCAATGCATGATAAAATACAAAAATGAGCCAAATCTGAACAAGCTTTTAAAAGGGATTTTGGATCGATACCAAAGAGAAATCGCACAAAACTCACTTACATTATCAATTGACTTAAACCCGTATATCATGATGTAGTTTAAAGTTGCGTTAGAAGAGAGAGACTGATAGAAAAGCGCAAGGTGCCCGGATTGAGGAACATCGACTAATTACCGCCAAGTCCTGTGTCGAACGTCGATGTCAGCACTTCCTAGAAAATGCATTGCATTTTCTTCGTGCGATGTTTATGCTGTCGAAGCCTTCTTTGTCCTGTGCAAGTCAAGCATAAGAAAAGCGCTGAAAGAAGGTGACTATTACCTTCCGAAGCGATTGACTTAGACCAGAGAGCCGATGGCAGCTGGAGCTAGACATATAAAAAAGTAGAATGTTGGAGGAACTCGTTTGTCTTTACTACCAATTGTTAAATATCCAAATGAAATACTAGAGGTTGAATGTGAAAAGGTGCTAACCTTTGACCGAAACCTATCAAAACTAATAAAAGATATGTATGACACAATGCTTGAGGCGGACGGTGTTGGATTAGCCGCCCCTCAAGTTGGAATTGCAAAACAAATCGCCATCGTTGATATAGGAGACGAGAGCGGACTTATTGAACTAATTAATCCCGTGATCCTTGAGCGTAAAGGTGAACAGGTAGGTCCAGAAGGCTGTCTCAGTTTTCCGGACCTTTTTGGTGAAGTAACACGTTATGATTACGTAAAGGTAAGAGCGCAAAACAGAAAAGGAAAAATATATGTATTCGAGGCAAGAGATTTCTTAGCCCGTGCAGTTCAGCATGAAATTGATCACCTTCATGGTATTTTATTTACCTCAAAGGTGAACCGTTTTTATGAAGAAGGAGAAATTGAAGGGTAGGTAATTACATGGAACGTATTGTATTTATGGGTACACCGGACTTTTCAGTACCTGTTTTACGTCAAATAATTGAGGATGGATACGAGGTTGTAGCTGTAGTGACACAACCAGATAGACCTGTTGGAAGAAAAAGAGTTTTAACTCCTCCACCTGTTAAAGTTGAGGCAATAAAACACAATATCCCTGTCCTACAACCAAATAAAATAAGAGAACAACAGGAAATAGATCAAGTATTGAGCTATAAGCCTGATTTAATAATAACTGCAGCATTTGGACAAATACTTCCAAATGAATTATTAGAAGCTCCAAAGTATGGATGTATAAATGTACATGCGTCATTACTCCCTGAGCTTAGAGGTGGTGCGCCGATTCATTATTCAATCCTTCAAGGAAAGAAGAAAACAGGTGTTACCATCATGTATATGGTTGAAAAGCTAGATGCAGGGGACATCCTAACACAAGTAGAAATTCCAATTCTAGAAACAGACCATGTTGGTTCATTACATGATAAATTAAGTGTGGCAGGTTCAAAGCTTTTATCAGAAACAATTCCGTTACTTTTAGATGGAAAAATAACACCGATAAAACAGGATGATTCCAAAGCAACCTTTGCTTCAAATATTAAACGCGAACAGGAAAAGATAGACTGGACAAAAGATGGAGAGGATATTTATAACCATATCCGCGGGCTCCACCCGTGGCCTGTTGCATATACTACATTAAATGGTGATGTAATCAAAATATGGTGGGGCGAAAAGGTATCATCATCCACATCTAAAAGTTGCGGCACTGTTGTTTCAATTGAAAAGGATGGGTTTATTGTTTCGACTGGGAATACTACTTTTATAAAAATCACCCAACTTCAGCCTGCAGGAAAGAAAAAGATGAGTGCAGAGCAATTCTTGTTAGGGACAGATTTACAGGTAGGGACTCGGTTAGGAGACAACAATGACGAAATCTAATGTTCGAAATGTAGCACTCGAAATCTTATTGCAAATTGAAAAAAATCAAGCCTATAGCAATCTGCTTTTGAACCAAATGATTAAAAAGCATGAGGTTAAGGGGAAGGACGTAGGTCTACTCACAGAGATTGTCTATGGAACAATCCAACGCCGTGATACATTGGACTTTTATTTGGCACCTTTTTTAAAAAAGAGCAAAAAGCTAGATCAATGGGTGAGAATTCTATTAAGGCTTTCCCTTTATCAAATGGTCTATTTAGACAGAGTTCCAGAACGGGCAATCTTTTTTGAAGCAGTCGAAATTGCAAAAAAAAGAGGGCATAAAGGTACGTCTTCACTTGTAAATGGGGTGCTTCGCTCCATCCAACGCGAGGGATTGCCATCATTAGATCAACTAAAGGATGAAGTAGAAAGACTTGCAATTGAAACAAGTCATCCGATTTGGCTTGTTAAGCGGTGGGTCAAGCAAATAGGAATGGAAGAAACTCGAAAAATGTGTGAGGTAAATAGTACTCCACCTGAACAAACCGCACGGGTCAATAGTGCGGCGATAACGAGAGAAGAACTTATTCAAATGCTTAAAGAGGATGGAATTGAAGCAGAAGAAGGGAGCGTTTCTGTTGATTCGATTAAGGCGGTTCGTGGAAATCTAGTCCATGCAAAAGCTTTTAAGGAAGGATATTATACCATCCAGGATGAAAGTTCCATGCTTGTAGCCCGTGCGCTTGGTGTTGAAAAAGGAGAACAAATACTGGATAGTTGTGCTGCACCAGGAGGAAAAACAACACATATTGCCGAAATACTACAAAATACGGGCAAGGTTTGTTCGCTAGACCTTCATGAACATAAAATAAAGTTAATTAATGAAGTAGTCAACCGGTTGGGGCTAGAAAACGTTGAAACAAAAGCCCTCGATAGTAGAAAAGCGGGGCAAATCTTTGAACCGGAAAGGTTTGATAAAATTCTCGTAGATGCTCCATGTTCAGGCTTTGGTGTTATTAGAAGAAAACCTGACATTAAATATTCAAAATTAGAATCAGACAATGAAAACCTTGCAAAAATACAACTAGACATTTTAAATGAGGTTTCATCTTTATTAAAAAAAGGTGGTATACTCGTGTATAGCACATGTACAATAGATTACGAAGAAAATGAAGGTGTTATTAAAACCTTCCTTGAGCAAAATAAAGATTTTATGCTAGATGAGACACTCGAAAATTACCTACCTGAAATAGTGAAACCTTATATTAAAAATGGACAACTTCAGCTTTATCCACATTATTTTGGTACGGATGGATTTTATATTGCAAGATTAAGGAAGCAGGTGTAATGTATTGGAAGAAGTACAAACAACTAGAAGAAAAAAACAAAACTTACCAAATTCAAAACCATCCATTTATTCTTTACAGCTAGAGGAACTTGAAAACTGGCTTATCGAAAATGGTGAGAAGAAATTTCGCGGAAATCAGATTTTTGAATGGCTCTATACGAAGAGAGTTACAACATTTGACGAGATGACAAACCTTTCAAATGCAATGAGACAAAAGCTTGCTGAGCAATTTACGATTACGACTCTTAAAACCATCATTCAGCAAACATCTGCTGACGGCACAATGAAGTTTTTATTTGAACTCCATGATGGATATTCAATTGAAACTGTTCTTATGAGACATGGCTATGGAAACTCCATTTGTGTAACAACACAGGTTGGTTGCCGCATTGGCTGTACCTTCTGTGCTTCCACATTAGGAGGACTAAAGCGGAATCTAGAAGCTGGTGAAATTGTTGCCCAAGTTGTAAAGGTTCAAAAGGCATTAGATGAACTTGATGAGCGAGTAAGTCACCTTGTTATCATGGGAATTGGTGAGCCTTTTGATAATTACGATCAAATGCTTTCATTCCTCAAAATTATTAATCACGATAAGGGCTTAAATATTGGAGCTCGTCATATCACCGTTTCAACAAGTGGAATCATTCCAAAAATCTATAAGTTTGCAGATGAAAAATTACAAATAAATTTTGCAATCTCATTACATGCACCTAATACAGAAATAAGAAGCAAGTTGATGCCGATTAACCGCGCATATAAACTGCCTGATTTAATGGAAGCTGTACGCTATTATATTGAAAAAACAGGAAGAAGAATTAGCTTTGAGTATGGGTTATTTGGTGGAGTCAACGATCAAGTTGAACATGCTGAAGAACTAGCAGAGCTATTAAAGGGAATTAAATGTCACGTTAACTTAATTCCAGTCAATTATGTTCCTGAGCGCGATTATGTGAGAACACCACGAGAGCAGATCTTTGAATTTGAAAAGACATTAAAGAAGCATGGTGTAAATGTA
>NZ_JBALOX010000239.1:0-13465 GCF_036965165.1 Bacillus sp. JJ1521
CTTGACCTTCTTCTAAAGTTTTGAAACCATCGCCTGTGATTGCTGAGAAGTGTACGAAAACATCGTCTCCACCTTGTACTTCGATGAATCCGAAACCTTTTTCGCTGTTAAACCATTTTACTTTACCATTTTGCATGAAATATGCCTCCTAAAATGAACACACAAAGCATTTGTGCATTGAAAAATTAACCATTGTACACTTACATAAATCTAAAACAAATTCACATATAACTTCAGAAGAATAGCCGAAATTAACGTTCTTTCTTTCTTTAAACTTATATAACGCAACAAAATGGTCTATTTCATCATATCACTGCGTTTTACCGTAGTCAACTAACAATTATGAAAATAGTAATTTTTTCACAGTAGTTGTTTAGACAAGATTTTTAACTGAAAAGCTTCAAATATTCACCATAGCCTTCTTTTTCTAAATCCCCTTTCGGAATAAAACGAAGCGCTGCGGAGTTAATGCAAAAACGCATGCGAGTTGGACCAGGACCATCATAGAATAAATGGCCTAAGTGTGAATCCGCTGTATTACTCCTAACCTCTGTACGAATCATACCATGTGATGTATCAAGCTCTTCGACGATTTCCTTCGCATCAATCGCCTTTGTAAAGCTCGGCCAGCCACACCCTGCATCATATTGATCCAATGAACTAAATAACGGTTTGCCCGAAACAATATCGACATAAATGCCTTCCTTAGCATTGTTCCAAAATTCATTTTGAAACGGCGGCTCCGTCCCCTGTTCCTGTGTCACATAGTACTGCATGTCTGTCAGGTTTTTCTTCGCCTCTTCAAATTCCTTTGCCGACCAATGCGTTCTAATAAATTTATCTCTACCAGAACCTTTGCGGTAGCGATTGTAATGCTCGGGTTTCTTTTTATAATAATCCTGGTGATACTCTTCTGCACGGTAAAATTCCTTTGCAGGAAGAATTGGAGTTACGATTGGTTTTGAGAAAATCCCGCTCTCACCAAGCTTTCGCTTTGATTCTTCAGCCACTTTTTTCTGTTCCTCTGTATGGTAGAAAATCGCTGTACGATAGGAATCTCCACGATCGAAAAATTGTCCACCTGCATCTGTTGGATCAATTTGCTGCCAAAAGAGTTCAACTAATTTTTCATAAGGAAAAATGTCTGGGTTGTATGTAATTTGAACAACTTCATAATGACCTGTAGTATCGGAACAAACCTCTTCATACGTCGGGTTTTCCTTCGTTCCACCTGTATATCCCGAAAGAACTTCGATGATTCCTGGCTGTGTATCAAACGGCTTGACCATACACCAGAAGCAGCCACCCGCAAAGGTTGCCTTCTCCACTTTTTCATGTGTATTCTCCATGTGCACTCTTCCTTTCTCATTTTGCTTGATTTCATTATATCACTTCTAGCGTATGTTCAAAAAAATACGCTCATATTTATTCCAGAAAAGGAAAAAGTAAAAAATAGGAGGTGTAAAATGAGTAGTCCTTATTTATGTCCTAATTGTAAAACCAATCGCTCAAGATTTAATATTATCGAACAAGTGCCAAGGTCGGTTAAAATGGATCCGCAAAGTGGCGATGTCGTGGAAGATCACATAGAAAACCTTGACCCGTTCCATGTCCCATATCGTGGTCCAGAAATCAGAGTACAATGTGGTGTCTGCGGTCTTATTGAAGATGAAATATCCTTTGTCAAAAGAGCTCAGAATTATAAAGGGTAAACGCCAAAAGGGACAGTTCTTGGATTTCCGGTATCACCGAACCAAGAGAACCGTCCCTATGGATTAATACCCTTCCTGTTTAACTTTAAAGAATCTCTTTATTATAGAAATTCGAAGTTCGATAAGTGGCTGGGTGATCGCGCGGATTGTTTTGGTTGATAATAGCAATGTTAAAATTAGCGATGCTACTACTAATATCACAAAATTCCCCGTATCATTAATCACGTCGAGCCACTCACTGTTTCGGAAATATTTAATCACAAAGCCGTGTAATAGATAGACATACAATGTATGTGTTCCCCAGCTTGTGAAGAAATATTGTTTTTTCGGTAAGAGCGAGAAGAATGCAACTGTCATCACAATCGAAACAACATATACGGCAAGTCTTATGAGACCACCCAGATTTTCCTGTGACAGCGTCTCATATGACTTTGATCCTAACAGCCAACCCGTATTGAAATCCGGAACAAAATAATAACCAATAAAAATGGCTAAAAGCAGAATGGCTGACCCTACTTGTACAGACGGACGTTTCAACGAAGTAAAATGTTCCTTTTTACAATAGAAACCTAATAAGAACAATGGGAAAAAGACAAATGTCCTCGATAAACTCAAATAATTTTCCACGAATGGGATATAGCCAACCCCAACCCCAATTAAAACCGCCAAAGCTATCGACCATTTTATCGGTAGCTTCGTATAAGCATATAGCATCACATTCCAACAAAATAAGCTGATTAAGAACCAAAGTGACCATTGCGGATTAAATGGTTCGAATAATAGTGACTCACCTTTATAAAGGAAGTAATAATAAATGGTATAGAGTAGCTGAAAAATTAAATATGGAATCAATAGCTTTTTTGCTGTCTTTTTAATGTAGCCTTCCTTCTTAAATCCCTTTGCAAAATAGCCCGAAACTAAAATGAATGCTGGCATATGAAAGGAATACACGAAGTGGTAAATTGTCATGATGATTTTATGATCATCTATAAAAGGCTGGATGAAATGCCCAAAGACAACAAGGAAGATGAGGAGAAACTTCGCGTTATCAAAATAATACTCTCGCTTAGTAGCCATCATAAAACCTCCATACTTTTGTTATAGTATTATAGCATCGCAAGCTGGTGTTTTATTCGGTTGTCTTTGATTTGTAAATAGCTTTTTAAAGAAGATGACCCGTTTGTAATTATATTGAAAAATCTTAATCTAATTGAAACAAACTGTAATAACTGTTTCTGCTGTGATACTTATCATCCTCTCCCTTCAAATCAAGATTTATAATGGAGATGAGGTGATGAAGATGGCGAAGGATTGGTCGATTGTTTTAGAGCACGTGGATTACCAGTGCAATAGGGCTTTGGTGATTGAGGATGGGTTGAAGGCAATTGAGAAGACGGAAAGCGGCTGTTATGTCAATCTCGTCACACCGGATAGCTTTGGCAACCCTTCTCACTATCTTGCAGAAGCCATAAGTCGAAAGTTCGAATCGGGTGTATCCTATAAATACATTGATCAATGTGGGTGTGGTGGCTATGTGTTTCGAGTCTGGAGAAAATAAAGAAGTTTTACAGAAGCTGTTGAAGTACGAGAGCCAACAAGTGGTTGTAAATTGGTACGAGGATGAACTATTAACCGCAAGGGACGGATTCTTTTTTTCCCATATACAGCGTGAGGATGATTTACTGATTTTTATGAAAGAACATCAGGTAAAACAAATTATCCCACTTTCAAACTACGAAACACTTGAAACCCTCTCTGATTTCCGGGACTTTTTTCAACTAACTAACAGGATAGAGGTCCTGCATATCTATTTTCCACATTAAAAAATACTCAGGTCCGTGATCTGAGTATTTCTTTTTATTCTTTTAACATCTTTAATTTAAGAGATTTCTTGCCCAACAACAATTGCAATATATGCCGACAGGTAGGATATTCGCCTTAAAATGAAAGTATTTCTGTTTCCGAAAGTTCCGTTAATGAAAATAATCCTCGATTATGTTATTATTAATCTATTATTATTTGCAGAATATTCTTAGGAGATGGAAAAAATCATGCCGAATTGGCAACGAAATCTATGGGTTCTTTGGATTGGTGTCTTTTTTACAGCTTCAGGTTTTTCAATGGTTATCCCATTTTTACCGATCTTTCTGTTGGAAATTGGGGTACACGAGAACACTGAATTGTGGTCAGGGCTAATCTATGGGTCCGCCTTTTTCGCCGGTGCATTTGCGACACCGTTTTGGGGAAGAGTTGCCGACAAATACGGACGCAAACCAATGATCGTTCGGGCAGGCTTTGCCCTTTTTCTCGTTTACACGTTAATGGCTTTCGTCACAAACGCTTATCAAATTTTAGGTCTACGACTTATGCAAGGCTTACTGAGCGGATTTATTCCTGGGTCGATTGCCCTCGTTGGTACGAATACACCGACGAAAAAAGTGGGTTATGCGCTTTCGATGATTTCATCGGCGGCAGCAACCGGAATGATATTGGGACCACTATTGGGTGGAGGATTAGCTGAACTTTGGGGTAATCGCTGGGCATTCGCAAGTGCGGGTATCATCGTCCTTTTCGCAACGATTTTAATCATCTTTTTCGTAAAAGAAGAAAATTTCAAAGCGAACAAGGAAAAAGGCTCTGTTATCAAAGACTTTCGCGTTGCGATAAGCAACCGTCCATTCTTGCTTGTATTAATACTGACTCTCATGGTCAGTTGCTCCACAATGATAATCGATCCTATCTTACCATTATATATTGCCGATATCGCAAGTAACGCAAGCTATGCAACCTTGCTAACTGGTTTTGTCATTGCCTTACCAGGTCTTGCTAGTGCACTGTTTGCACCTGTTTGGGGAAAATGGGCGGATAAAGTTGGCTTCCAACGCATCTTATTTATCGGACTTTTAGGGGCTGCGATCGGAACTTTAGCTCAAATTGTCTTTACCCAAATCTGGGGCTTTTCTTTCATACGTTTTGTTTACGGAATCTTCTTCTGTGCGGTCTTCCCTGCTTTAAATGGGCTGGTCGTCAAATCAACACCAGAGGATTTCCGAGGCAGAGCATTCAGTTTAAACCAAACTGCAAACCAAATCGGTGGAATGATTGGCCCGCTTTTAGGAGGTTTACTTGGTGGTTTATTCCCTACGCAAATTCTTTTCACCGTTACGGGAATTTTGCTCCTAGTTGCTACGACTACAGCCTACCTAAATGGTAGTCAGCGAAAGCGCATCGTGAAACATGAAGTATTTGCGAAAAATAAATAAATTACACTTTAAAAGCGCTAGGACAATCCTAGCGCTTTTTTTATGTCCCTATATCCTTTTATAAAAATGAAATTTCGAATGACCAATTTCCTTTTTCTCGAATATTTTATTTTAAAAAATGTTGAAGGTGAAAAAATGGATTTTAACTTAAAATTTTATATTAGGGAAGATGCGTTTATTTTAATTCCTGTCCTCTATTTCATAGGTCTAATCCTTAAAGAAACCCCTTTTATTCCACAATGGACACACAGATGGATTCAGTTAGGGTTTGCAATCTTTGCCTGTCTGCTCTACTACGGTTTCCTTATTCAGTCCGTTGTGCAAGCCATCCTTGTCACAGGCACAACCATGATCTCTGAAGACCTTATCAAAAACACCTTCCACGGGATTAGTAGTGCGATAAATAAAAAGGATGAATAACCATATAGACAACTTGTGTAGGGTTTAATGGGCAAGTGTTTACTCACCAGCCAAACCCACACTGTACACCCACACCTTACATAAGATACAGAAAGTACAAGGTGAGGTGATGAAATGACAGAAAAAAGATTTAATCTCATTATCACTGCAGTCATCGGCTTCCTTTTATGCTGTGCGGTGTATTTTTATGTAACCGAGGACAAAACAAAACCTGTAACAACAATTCCTAGCGCCGAAGCACCATCAACTCCTCCTCCTGCCAATTCTAATAAGAATCAGCCACCACCGGCAAATGAACAGGATCATAAAGATAACGATAAAAATAACGAGAGCGATAAACAGAAAGAGCAAAAAATACAACAGCGAGATGAAAAAACAAAACCAAGTAATAATCTTCCTGAAATCGTTTGGGGAATCGATTCTGCAAGTGAAACGACAAAGGATTTTTATGCTTGTGTAAAAGAAAACTTTGGTGACCCTGTTGTATTCGGTCGTTACCTTGGCGAGCGTGAAGGAATTTCAGTCGGTCTTACTCCTGAACAAGTTAAAATCATGCATGCAGAGGGTGATTTTATCCTACCAATCTACAACCATTTCGATAATGCTACTGGATATGATAATGGTGTCGCTCAAGCAAAGGAAGCTATTAAACTAGCTCGTGATGTAGGTATCCCAGAGGGTGTTGCCATTTTTGCTGATATTGAGCCAGACTATCCCGTAGATTCTGAGTTTATCAAGGGTTGGTTTGAGACTATTGTATCTTCAAACTACAAATCTGGGATTTATGGGGTATTCGACGCTGAACAAGCTTTGTTTAAAGCCTATCAAGAAGCTGGAAAAAGCAATAGAGCTATCCTTGAACAAAATTATATTTGGACAGCTGTACCAAGCGTAGGAATCACTACAGAAGCGAAAGCACCAGAATTTAACCCATCGGCTCCAGAAGGCTCTCTTGCATGGGGCTGGCAATTCGGTCTAGACGCAGAAACCTGTAACATCGACACAAATCTTTTCAAACGTGAACTCGTCGATGTTCTATGGGGACCATAAAATATAGGATCATCTTTTTTGGATGATCCTTTTTAACGTTAACCTTGATTGTCTTGTACAAATGAGCTTTACAATCCGCTCTCTTCTATTTGGTCAGCTATTCGACTGCTGCATATACACCTCTTCATACGGTTGAACGATGACAAAGCCATCTCCATCAAATCTCATTTGGATGGACTCGCCACTCCCGCGTCCGACGAAGGTTTTAAATGAAATATCCGTTTGGAACTCGGGTTGGAGATTTCCAGACCATGCAACCGTTGCATTCGGATCGGTTATAATCGGTTTTCCGGGTGTTACCCGTAATGTGAGTGGCTCGTAATGAGTGGTAATCGCGAGCATTCCACTCCCCTCACACCGAACATTAAATAATCCTCCAGCCATCATGCCAGCAATTCGTTTCATTAGCTTAATGTCGTGCTTCAAGGACGGTTCAAAGGCGAGAAGATCATTGCCATTCACATAAATTGACTCGTTCTGCAGCTGAAGGATGATGATTTTTTTCCCGCTATCAGCCAAGTACAGCTTTCCTTGACCATTCGCTTTCATTAAAGAAGTTCCTTCACCTGTCAACGCTTTCTTAAACATGCTGCCAATTCCATGTTCAAGGATTCCTTCACGTTCATACTTGATTCTGCCATTATACGCAACCATCGAACCCGCTTTTGCCCAAATCATGCCATTTAGATTTACCTCTAGCATTCTAGGTGTCTCTAATTCAAATAGTCCTTCCCCTTTGTCCTCCTGCTCCGTGTTTTTAATAAATTCCGCGATTGAATATTTACTCATTTCACCCACATCCTTTCGTTAGTTTGTTTTACGTTTGGGCAGGTAAAAAGGTTTCATATTGTAAAGAATTTGTTAACTTCCATGGTATTGTCTTTAGAATCTTGCTTACAAATGCTATACTTCCGGTATTAATTTAAAAGGAGAAAAGAATGAAAAATTTACTGGAGATTCTTATTGTTTCAACTAGACTAGGACTGACATCCTTCGGGGGACCTGTTGCCCATTTAGGCTATTTTCACGAAGAATACATCCGTCGAAGGAAATGGGTGGATGAAAATACATATGCAGACTTAGTGGCTTTGTGTCAATTTTTACCTGGACCTGCAAGCAGTCAGGTGGGGATAGGCATTGGAGTGATGCGTGCAGGTGTACTTGGTGGAATTGTCTCGTTTCTCGGGTTCACGTTGCCTTCCGTATTTGCACTGATTGTATTTGCCTTAGTATTTCAAGGTTTAGATATTGGAACTTCCGGCTGGATTCATGGTTTAAAATTAGTTGCTGTCGCCGTTGTGGCGCACGCTATTCTTGGAATGGCACAAAAACTCACCCCAGATTTGCCTAGAAAATCACTTGCACTGTTTGCGTTAGTTGGAACTTTACTATGGCAAACGGCCTTTACACAGGTGGGAGTTATCCTCATAGCAGCAATCTTAGGGTTTGTTTTATTTAAAAATCAAGCAGACAGCGAAACTACTAATCTACAGTTCCCAATTTCACGTAGATTTGCAACTCTTTGTTTGACATTGTTTTTCGGTTTGCTCATTGTTTTACCCATATTAAGAGAAGTCACTTCCTTAGAATGGATTGCCATGTTTGATAGCTTTTACCGTTCAGGTTCACTTGTTTTTGGTGGAGGGCATGTAGTTCTACCGTTATTAGAGCGAGAATTTGTTCCAACAGGATGGCTAAGTGAAGAAGCCTTTTTAGCTGGATATGGTGCAGCACAAGCTGTTCCGGGGCCACTCTTTACATTTGCTGCCTATCTTGGGGCTTTGATGGATGGATGGCAAGGTGGACTACTCGCAACAATCGCCATTTTCCTCCCAGCATTTCTACTCATTTTAGGAACANNACGCAATCCAAAAATTAAAGGCGCACTTATGGGGGTAAATGCCGCAGTGGTGGGAATTTTGATTTCTGCCTTCTATCACCCGATATGGACCAGCACTGTGTTTTCACCTATCGATTTCGCATTCACCGCAATCTTGTTCAGCATGCTAGTCTATTGGAAGCTGCCTCCTTGGATTGTAGTTGTGACAGGTGCTATCGGCGGAACGATTATAAGTATGCTCTAGACTACCAACTTGGTAGTCTATATTTTATCTAACACTATATGAATAATGCCTAATCGTCCCCTCATTCTATGAAAACATCAAAATGAAGGCATGAATATCGCCTAATCATACCCTTATTCTTCGACAACACCAAAACGCGGGCACGAATAACGCCTAATCATACCCTTTCCTTTCAAGACACCAAAATAAGGGTACGAATGTCACTTAATCCTACCCCTTTAGACTTCCTCGTCATCCTCCCGAAACAGCTCTTCCAAATACCGTTCCCGCCGATTTAAAAATCCCATCGTGATTTGATAATGCTCGGTGTCCTCATATGCAATCTTCTCAATCGGTGAGGCATCAAAATTGTATATCTGAGCGCCGGGGTATCCCAGTAATATCGGTGAATGAGTAGCAATTATGAATTGCGCATTTCCCCCTCTTGCCAGGTCGTGTATCACTCGCAAAAATGCAAGCTGTCTTGCAGGAGATAAAGCTGCCTCAGGCTCATCCAATAGATAGATGCTTTGATTACCAAACCGATTCAAAAATAACGATAAAAATGACTCGCCATGGGACTGTTCATGCAGGGACTTGCCACCATATCCCTCATAATTAAAAGTTGGATCCTCATCTGCCAATTGATCCAAATGTGAAGCAAACTGAAAAAAACTTTCTGCCCGCAAAAAGAAGCCTTGATTGATTTTCGGCATCCATGAAAGCCGAATACACTCACTTAAAGCTGGTGTCGCATCTTCAAACGTGTAATAATTATTCCTCCCGCCACCGCCTGTATTAAACCCGCTCTGGTGGGCTATTGCCTCTAGTAAAGTGGACTTACCAGAACCATTTTCACCAACAAAAAACGTGACGGGCTCATGAAAATCGAGTTGTTCCAGGCCTCTAATACTAGGAATCGAAAAAGGATATTCATACACATTATGTATTTTTTCCGTCATTACTTTCACACTTCGTAAAAACAAGTCCTATCACCACACCCTGTTTTCTAACTATTTTAACATGCTTATTCTATTCTTCCACCCATTTCCAAGTAAAATGGATTATTATATCTTGATAATGTTCCTCATACATGGTAAAATTCAAAAAATTTATCCTTTATAAGGAGGCCGGACAAATGAGATATGTTACGTTAACAGACATCTTCCATCATCGGATTGCGCAAAAGTACCTGTCACGTTCAGGGAAGGCTCACGCTATTGCTTGTGCATACCATGCGTATAAAATGGCCAAGGAGCGAAACGTTTCAGTCGATCTTGCAACGAAGGCGGCATTGCTACATGATATGGGACATTACACGTGGTACAAAAATGGGAAATGGGATTATAGCATGTACAAGGAAAATGACATTCATGCCATTAAGGGGGCGGAACGAGCTCATAAATTATTAATTCGATTAGGTGAAAATCCAAAGTATGCAAAGGAAATTGCCTATGCGATTCTTTTCCACACAGACTCCTATATCGAAGAAGGCTTTATCAAGCGTACCCCGCTTCAAGCAATCACAAAGCTTGCAGATGAGATGGATGAGGAAGAAGGTGGACTTCATCACTATCGGCAAATTGATGAAGACAAGGCGAAGAAAATGATTGCCAGATTAGATGCATTAGTTGAAGAAGAAATGAATAACAAACAATAAAAAAGCGTCGTTCCACATAACCGGAACAACGCCATATATTAGAAAAACCGTTTTTTCCAAAAGATATAAGCCGTAATGCTTGATAAGATAAACGAGATTGTTATGGCAATTAAAAATGAATATTGATAATCCTGGAATGGAATAGAAACGTTCATTCCATAAAAGCTCGCCACCATCGTTGGCAACGATAGAATAATCGTAATTGAAGTTAAAAATTTCATCACAATATTCACATTGTTGGAAATCACAGACGCAAAGGCATCCATCATGCCACTCAAAATGGAGGTATGCGTTTCCGCCATTTCAATTGCCTGCTGATTTTCAATAATAACATCCTCAAGCAATTCCTGATCATCTTCATACATTTTCAAGTAGTTACTTTTCAACATTTTTTGCATGACAATATTATTCGATTTCAAGGAGGTCGTAAAATAGACTAAACTTTTTTCAAAGTTTAACAGTGAAAAAAGCTCCTTGTTTTTCATCGATTGATGCAATTCTTTTTCGATTAAATCGGTTTTTTTACTAATTTGCTTTAAGTATCTGAGATATAAGGTAGCCATCGAATAAAGAATTTGGAAAGCAAACCGTGTTCTTTTAAACGTAAAGAAGTTCTTGATTTTCCCCTCAGAAAACTGATGAAAAATAGGATTATCTTTTAAACAAACCGTCACAAAACAATTTTTCGCAATAATGATTCCTAATGGTATTGTGTCATAGATTGGAATCTCATTTTCATCCATTGACACCGAAGGAATATTGACAATGATTAAAATATGTTCACCGTCTTTTTCAATTCGGGATCGCTCTTCTTCATCCAATGGGTCCTTGATAAATTCGATCGGGATTTCTAATGCCGTAACGATTTGATTGATTTCTTTTTCAGTTGGAGCAATGAGGTTAATCCAGCAACCGTTTGTAATCGTTGTGGTTTCCTGTAGCTTCCCCTGCTCATCGGATAGATAAATATTTAACATGTACAAACCTCCTCTTATTAACGAGGAAGTCAAAAATCTCTGCCAGTTAAAGTTGAATTTTTATATGTTTTCCAACTAACAATAATGGGTTCATTAATGACTTCCCCTTTTATCGACGCGGGATCAGGGTCGTTACACAAATGACTATTCATAAAAATTCAACTCCTTATAAAATGAATACCGTAATATTGTACTTGAAAAATCATGATTTGTAACTACATGATTTTTCCCATTCAAATATTTTCAAAAAAAAAGCCCAAGAAAAAGCTTTATTAAAAGCCTTTCCTTGGACTCCACCATGCTTATATCGCCCAATCCCCTTTTCGGAAAATCGGAACAACGGTACCATCTTCTTTGATACCATCGATGTCCATTTCACTGGAACCGATCATGAAATCAACGTGAACTGTGGAAACATTCATGCCGTGTTCTTTTAATTCATCTTCGTTCATTTTCGTGCCACCTTGAATGGTTGTTGGATATGCAGCCCCTATCGCAAGGTGATTTGATGCATTTTCATCGAATAATGTATTGAAGAATGTGATACCTGATTGTGAAATTGGCGATGGGTCCGGTACTAACGCAACCTCACCGAGTCCTGTTCCACCTTCATTATCAAATACCAATTTCTTCATGATCTCATCTCCGGTCTCTGCGGAGATGTCCACTATTTTTCCATCTTTAAAATGAACCTCAATGCCCTCAATTAATGTACCTGCATAGCTCAATGGCTTTGTGCTGCGAACTACCCCGTCCATACGGCGAGTGTCTGGAGCCGTGTACACTTCTTCAGTCGGCATGTTTGCAATAAACTCTTCCACTTTTGGGTTATAGCTTCTTGCACTTTCCCAAATATGGTTCTTCGGTAAGCCAAGTTTCAAATCTGTTCCTGGTGCTCTATAATGAAGCGCATCAAATTGGATTTCATTTAATTTTGCTGCTTTTTCGTTTAAGATTGTTGTATGCTCTTCCCATGCTGCCACAGGGTCGTTCTCATACACTCGACATGTTTTAAAAATTTGATCCCAAAGTGCATCTACCTGTTCCTCAGATGTTGATAAATTCGGGAATACTTTTGCAGCCCAACCTGCTCCTGCAGCACCTGCAACTGTCCATTTTATATCATTGTTTTGGGTTGCGACACGTTGCACCTTGAACGCCTTTGCCGCTTTATTTTGAAAAGCAGAAATTTTGGCAGAATCAACACCACTTAAAAAACCTGGATCACTTGAAACAATCGATAGACGACAAACTTTATGATTTAGAACATGATCATCTGATTCCTGAATTTCGTATTCTGGTATATCTGTTAATACCTCTTCAGTCTGGTGTAGGTAATGCTCTTTTGTAATTTCGTCATCTGACCATTTAATAATGACCTTTTCTGCTCCTAAAGCATAGGCCTCTTTTGTGACAAGTCGAGCGAGTGGTGATTGATCGACTGTAATCGTCATTTTTACCCAATCACCTTTTTGCACATTAAGTCCATTTGCAACTAAAAGCTTCGCATATTTTTGTAAATTCTCTTCAAAATTTGGAAGAACCATTTTTTTACCCCCGATGAACTATGTATTTAATTTTTCTAGCATTAAAATCGTTTTAAAATGACTAATGAATAAGAGAACCTCTTAGAGTAGATATACCATTTTCTAAATATCCCTTTAAACAGGTAAGCATATACATCCAACCCTCTTTTTGTCCCAATAAAATATTGACTATTTCAGGGTTATTAAGATTAAAACCCGATTCGGTTACCTCTAGAATTGTACTTCCCTTATCTTTTTTTAGTAAAAATGTAACAGTAGTCTTTTCTTCTCCTTCTCCCCATGTGTACACAATTCTTCTATTCTCTTCAACCTTGACTACATGGATTGGCACCTCTGCATTATATTCTTTATAAATCCAAATAATTCGCTTTCCTTCTTCTACTTTCTGAGAGCTTGATGAAAACCAATAGTTCCCGATTTTTTCTGGATCTACTAAAGCATCAAACACCTTGTCTACTGACTTTTCTAATCTCATTTTTGAGGTAATTTCAGAAATCAACGATATCAACTCACTTTCAAAAATTCACTATTTATAGAATTTGTCGTCCATTAAATCTTATCCTTAATAAACAAAATTGTAAAACCCCATTTGCATCTAGATCCTTTTTAAACAAACAAAAAAAGCAAACCAATTATGATTTGCTTACTAGTCAATTGGAACCTGTAATTTAAACCTTAACTCGTCCTTACTTAAATCAAAGGTTTCGACCTCAACCTTCATATCGCTTTTCATTTTCATATCAGACAAATAAACATAGATATCATGTTTATTT